>NZ_JBEEVJ010000005.1:0-301745 GCF_040139785.1 Proteus genomosp. 6
GAAATCGGTAGACACAAGGGATTTAAAATCCCTCGGCTGTAAGGCTGTGCGGGTTCAAGTCCCGCCCTGGGCACCATATAAAAAAGCGGACCTTAATAAGGTCCGTTTTTTTTTGATCATAAAAAGTAAAAATCAAATTGAATATATTATTTTATTGCTACTTAAATATGATTTTATCAACTCGATGGGTATAAAATAAAAAATCACCTTATCAGGTGTAGCAATAAGGTGATTTATATTTAATGTTTTTTGTATTAGTGTTTGGCAATTAACTCTTTGTATTTAAAGCAATGACTCGATCTCTTAGTGTAATAAAACGAGTCAATACATCGTCTACCGTAAGAAGCCCTACATTATCTTCAGGCGCCTTCAGTACTTCACTGGCAATATGCCATGGACCCCAAAAATCAGCATCACTATTACCAAACATCGCTACTGTCGGCACACCAACACCCACTGAAATATGTAATGCACCACCATCGCTGGTTAGCATCTGATCACATAAAGACATACCAGCCATTAATTCTCTAATATTTTGCGTAGGTACTGGCGTAATAGGGATATCTTTGCACTGTTCAAGGATAAACTGTGCTTTTTCATCATCACCGGGGTGCTGTTTATTGTCGTTGCTTCCTGGCGACCAAAAGAGAAGAATGTGGCATTTTTCACGTTGTGTTAATTGGTGTGCTAACTCGATAAATTTTTCTGCTTGCCAACGTTGTTGTGGTTTACGTGAACTGATTTGTAAGCCGTAAATAGGAACATTTTCAGTTATTTTAATGCGTTGACGAATTGCAGAGATCTCTTCATCTTTGACATACAATTTTAAAGGGCCAGCTTTTTTCTCTATTCCAAGAGGATGGGCTAGTTGACAGAACAACTCAGCGATATGGCCTTTGTTAGACGGCGTTGGAATAGGATCTGTCACTGCTGAAGGCGCGTCATTGCCAATAGCGATAATACGCTTAGCACCTGATAATTTTGCCCATTGTAATGCTCTTTTGGCCCAATGGTCACGAGCAACAATTGCGATATCATAATGCTGACGACGCATATCAAAAATAATTTTCAAGCGACTTAGAATAAGTTTTAGGGATGATTGTCCTGATTTTTTATGATGTAACTTACTGTAAATATGTACATTTCCAACAGAAGGGTTGCCTTCTAGGATGGCTTGATTGTAAGAGTTTACGAGCAGATCTATTTTTGTATTATATTCATGGGCAAGAGAGTCAATTAATGGTGTTGTAAGTATTAAATCACCAATGTTATCTCTTTGTATTATTAATATTTTAGGCATAATTAGATTTATGTATATTCGAATGAGAGAAATTCATTGCTGATGAGTATGACTTCAGCAGTAATCATATTGTATATTTATGATTATAAGCGATTCGATATGTAGAGGCATCTTTATCAGGGAATTAATCTGCTTTTGGGATAGGGATAGGGAATGAGAAGAAGATAAGCTCAAAGGCTGTACTATTGATAATACGATGACTATTTTTTAGATAATCATCGTATTTGTTATATGTCTTAATATAAAATTTATCTTTAGTAACTAAGACTATGTTTATAATGCCATTTACGGGTAATTAAAAACACGCTTCCAAAATATCGAGTACATCTTTAGAGGTTAGCTTTTGATAGCCTCTACCAATAATTGTGGTTGATTGTGCAATCTCAGGAAGCATTTCTCTTGTTGCACCTAAGGCTTCTAATGATGTAATAATGCCACATTCCTTTGTGAAACGTTCTAGTGCATCAATACCTTCAAGTGCAATTTGATCTTGCGTTTTTCCTTCTGCGGAAATTCCCCATACTTGAGTTGCAAATCGTACAAATTTTTCAATACCAAACTTATAGATAAAACGATAATAAGGTAGAGAAATCGCTGCGAGTCCCATTCCATGTGCACAGTCTGTATAAGCCCCTAATTGATGTTCAATCATATGAACTTGCCAATCTTGTGTTTTTGATAATCCTGTGAGGGTATTTAATGCAAGTGTTGCATTCCACATAAGATTACTTCTGGCTTCGTAATCTGTTGGATTTTTTAGTGCGATACGTAAATTATCAATCGAAGATTTTAATAAACTTTCAATTAAATAATCGGTTGTATTTGCACCTTCATCAGAAAAATATTGCTCCATCAAATGCGACATAGTGTCAAAAACACCACTTACCATCTGATACTGAGAAACAGAAAAAGTATATTCTGGGTTTAAAATCGAGAACTTAGGAAATACATTTGCAGGAAATGCACGTCCAATTTTATATTTAGTCTCTTCATGGGTAATAACTGAACCACCATTCATTTCAGAGCCTGTGCCTACCATGGTAAGAATTGATGCGACAGGAACAATTTTATTTGTCACATCTTGGTATTCAACCCAGTATTTTTGGAAAGGATCTTCATTTTCACAATAAGCCGAAATGGAAATGCCTTTCGCACAATCGATAACGGAGCCACCACCGACCGCTAATATCAAACTGACATTGTGTTCGCGAACTAACTGAGCACCTTCCATCATTTTTTTATAAGTTGGGTTTGGCATAACGCCTGATAACTCAACAATGTTTTTACCTGCATGACGGAGTATGGTTATAACCTCATCATAGAGCCCATTTGATTTAATCGCGTTACGGCCATACATCAGCATAACTGTTTCGCCATAATGTGATAATTCATCATTTAATTTAGCAAGAGAATTCTTACCAAAATGAATGGTGGTTGGATTATAGTAAGAGAAATCGAGTTGCATTTTGATATCCTTTTGCCAGATTAAAGACTATCTAATTAAAGCCTAATGTATTTTTTAACTTCAAATAAGATAGAGACAGATTAATTGTTGAGGAAAATGCTATCGCTTTCGCATTTAGAAATGAATGTCTGATCTTCTTAGTCTCTTGCCTATTTTTCCAAAAAACTAAAATGATGATTGTGAATAATATAAATCAGCTTAGAGAAAGAACAAGAGCATTTATAACGGTTAAATATGATCCGTTTCTTTAAGCAACTTAATGTCTGTTGCTGGTGGAGCTCCGAATAATCGACTATATTCACGACTAAATTGAGAAGGGCTTTCATAACCAACTCGGAAAGTGGTTGTCGTTGCACCTAAATTTTCAGTTAACATTAATCGACGGGCTTCACTGAGTCGTAATTTTTTTTGGAATTGAAGCGGAGTCATTGATGTCATTGTTTTAAAATGAGTATAAAAAGCAGATTTGCTCATTCCAGAACATGAAGCCAATTCACTGATATTTAATGGTTTTATATAATTACTTTTTAACCAATCAATCGCTTTAGCTATTTGATGACTATGACTACCTGCTGTGACGATTTGATTCAATCGTTCACCTTGCTCTGTAATAAGTAGACGATAAAAAATCTCACGCTTTATACCTGGAGCAAGAATTTTAATACTATCAGGCTCATCAAGAAGAGTGAGCAAGCGAATAAAGGCATTGACTAAAGGTTCTGATAATTTGCCAACAGCAATTCCTTTTTGAGCATTTAAATCTGAGTTAAATGTTAATTCACTATCAACGATGAGTTGCGATATTTCTTGCAGATCTAACTCCATAACTAGCCCTAAAAAAGGTTTCTCGTTGCTGGCTTTCATAATATTCGCCATAACTGGGAGTTCTATTGAAGAAATTAAAAAATGGTTGGCATCATAAATAAAGCTTTCTTCTCCTAAGATCACTCTCTTTTCACCTTGGGCAATTAAACATATTCCTGATTTGTGAGTATGGCTGGTAATTGGTGTAGGAGAAGTCCAGTGTGTCAGCGTTAATCCCGGAATTTGAGTTTCAAATTGATTAGTATCATGAGTCCATTTTTCAATCTGCATGGCTAGTTTTTGAGTTAATAACGCCATGTTTTCTAATTTATTCATATGGACTCCATACGGGATAAAGCGATTAATATTGTCGTCGTCGCAAAATTATAATGTATGAGATGAATATTAGAAAATTATTTGACGTATATTTAATAAGAAATCTGGAAAGTAAACATCAAAAATAAGATAGGCTGTGCCTAATAAATCACAGCCTTATGAATATATTATTTATTGGTTTTATTTTTTTCTAACCATTTTTGCATTTGTTCTATTTCAGGGCCTTGCGCATCAATAATAGCCTGAGCTAGTTTACGCATTTCAGGATCAGTACCATATTTCAACTCGATCTTAGCCATATCAATAGCGCCTAAATGGTGGGCAATCATGCCATCAGCAAAAGCGACATCTGCATTATCGGTATTCATCCCTTTTGCCATATCGGCATGCATCTTATTCATGGAATCATTGAGTTCTTTTTGCATTGGCGAACTGTTATGAGGTGTATCCATATTCATGTTCATGTGTGTATTGTTTGCCATTGCACCAAAAGAGATAGCACTCATTAAAATAACAGCAGTAGGTAAAATCTTTTTCATAACAGTTTCCTTTAATTTATCGTGTAATTGTTATTACTCTAAAGATTCCCCCTAGGGGAAGGTCAATGTTGTTATTCAAAGTTTAATGTTCTTTACCTTTAATGACGTAATTACAAAATAGCCTTTTTAACCCATTTTATTTCAATTGGTTATATCTCTAAATTCAATTTCATATCTCTTTATACACTCAGAATTTCTTTATAAAAGATAGAAAAGTAATGATAACTATTCCCATTTAATATATTTTATTATAAAGTTGCATTATTAATGCAACTTTAAGGCGAGCTATATGGATAATCAAACTACAACGCAGTCTATGTCTCAAGAGCACTCAAAAGCAGGACATACCTTTTTAGCAAGTTTAGGGAAAACACGTTTAAGACCCGGCGGTGTAGAGGCATCTGATTGGTTGATTAATAACGCACATTTTACATCATCAAGCCATGTTCTTGAGATTGCTTGTAATATGGCGACAACTTCAATTGAAATTGCTAAGGAATATGGTTGCCATATTATTGCTGTCGATATGGATGATAATGCTTTAGCTCATGCACAGAATAATGTTGATAAAGCACAATTATCACATTTGATTCAATTAACCAAAGCCAATGCCTTATCTTTGCCTTTTCCTGATAATACGTTTGATATTGTTATAAATGAAGCAATGTTGACAATGTATGCAGATAAAGCCAAAACAAAGTTAGTAAAAGAGTATTACCGTGTTTTAAAACCCGGTGGTTTATTATTAACTCATGATATTATGAAGAAAAATGATGATGTTAATAGAGATAAATTAATCGATGTAGTGAAATCAAATGTAGCACCAATGTTTAAGCAAGAGTGGCATGATTTATTTATTAATATTGGTTTCTCAGAAGTAAAAATAAAATCTGGCAACATGAGTTTAATGTCACCTATTGGTTTAATTCGTGATGAAGGTTTATTTAGAACAGCTAAGATAATTAAAAATGGATTGGCAAATAAGCAAAATAGGCCACGCTTCTTATCAATGTTTCGTTTTTTTAGAGAAAATCGGCATATTTTAAATTATATTGCGTGTTGCTCTAAAAAATAATTCCATCAAGAAAAGCTTATATATCATTTAATGGCACCTAGGTAAAACTAGGTGCTTGTTTTTCTATTAATAAGAATAAATAGAACTGTATACCTCCGTAATAAAATGTAAAAAATAAAAAGAATCGTAATCCAGATTGAACCTGATTTATTTTAACTATATATATTAAAAATAAGCATTAAAAAATAAATATTAAAACAGATATGATTGATATGTGGAGTTTAATATGAAACAGATACTTATTATTGCAGGAGGGATATTATCGCTGACTATTATGTTGGCTATTCTTGTCGCTATTATCATAGTATCTGTCATTAAAGAAAATACCACTGAGTTTTGGAGTGAAAGCCGTGAATTGATTGAAAATTCGTCATCAACAGTACGTAAAACGCTTTCTACCGTAGAAGCAAAACGCGATACGCTTATGGCTATTTATCAATCTAAAGATAATAATGGAAGTTGTCAGCAGTTAGCTGAAAAGCTAAATGATGTTGAAAAAGCACTTTCTAATGGAAATTTAACGCTATCACGACCAGCAAAAGAACAAATTTCAACTATCAAAAATGCTTTTGATGGTTCGACATCACCTACGAAAAATATTGCTTGCGAGCAAGCAATTCAAGTTATTACTGACTTGAGTCAGTAATCTTAATATCCTTTCTATTTTTATTTATCTTTTATCCAACAGTAAGATTATTTTCGGTTATTAAATTAGTATCTCTTAACTTAATTCAATGAATATGCGATATATTTTTCTTGAAAAGAGTATATTTTTATTCTTTACCATAAAGTAGCAATAGGGCATTTATATCTACAATCTTACTATTAAAAGATTATGTTAACGTTAAAAAGAAGTTGCCAAGGGGATTTAAAATCGCGATACGAATATGCTAAAATTGATAGCTGATTCGCTTTAGCAGTGAGATTTGGTGATAATTTGGTTTATTTTTTGTTTCTAACGAAATGTGTTTTTATTTTTAATACTATTTTTTATTTTCAATCTAATAAATCAAATCAATTTTAGCGCAAGTAAGAAAAGCAAATCAGACAAAAGCTTCTATCAAAAGCATGGCATATATATCAATATAATTTAAGAAAATATCAATCAATTATGAATATCGCAGCATCAAACGTAAATGAAGTTAGCCGACAAACAGCGTGGATCAGGGTAATAATATTATCATTCGCGGCTTTCGTTTTTAATACAACAGAATTTGTTCCTGTTGCATTGTTAAGTGATATTTCTGAAAGCTTTGGTATGCTCCCAGCTCAAACAGGTTTAATGATCACGATATATGCTTGGGTTGTTGCTTTAATGTCTCTGCCTTTAATGATAATGACAAGTAAAGTTGAGCGACGTAAGTTACTTATTATTTTATTTATACTCTTTATTTTAAGTCATATTTTATCTGGTGTGGCATGGGATTTTAAATCACTGATAGCAGGGCGTATTGGTGTCGCTTTTTCTCATGCAGTATTTTGGTCTATTACTGCATCACTAGCTATTAGAGTAGCACCTGCTGGTAAACGCGCTCAGGCATTAGGTTTATTAGCAACAGGAACAGCACTTGCAACAGTATTAGGTTTACCTATTGGTCGTGTTGTTGGACAGTGGTTAGGATGGCGTGCAACATTTATGGGCATTGGGATATTAGCCTTAATTACTATGTTTGCATTAATGCGTTATTTACCTTTATTACCAAGTGAGCATTCAGGATCACTAAAAAGTGTGCCTATGTTATTAAAGCGCGGCCCACTCATGGGGATCTTTCTATTAACGGTTATTGCCGTAACGGCGCATTTTACAGCGTATAGTTATATCGAGCCTTTTGTGGTTGATATTGCAAATCTGGATCAGAATTTTGCTACGTTGGTGTTATTGATTTTTGGTGGAGCCGGTATCATTGGTAGCGTGTTATTTAGTCGTTATAGCACCAAAATGCCAACATCATTCTTATTTTCAGCCTTAATATTGCTTACTATTTGTTTAAGCTTATTAATGATCAGTAGCCAGAATCTAACCGCATTTATTGTGCTGATTATATTTTGGGGTATTGGATTTATGTGTATTGGGCTAGGAATGCAGGTGAAAGTGATTGATTTAGCACCTGATGCAACAGATATCGCTATGTCTATTTATTCTGGTATTTTTAATATCGGTATTGGTGCTGGAGCATTGATTGGTAATCAGGTTATTTTACATGCTGGTATGACAAACATTGGCTATGCAGGAACAATATTAAGTATTATTGCAGCGGTTTGGTGTGGTTTTATCTTTAATCGTTATCGTGTTGCTATGGGCGGGGAACCCCGCCAAAGGAATCAACTTCATCAACACTAAATAAGTATTTCTACGATATAAAGGCACTTATTCAATAGGAAGGGTGCCTTTTTTATTTGTTGTAGATGAATATCCGTAATCTCGCTTGTGATAGAATTCACAAAATTGACTTTGTATAGGATTAAGGCGAAAAAATGAATGGATTAACTTACTTAATGTTGGCAATTATATCTGAAGTCATTGCGACAACAATGCTGAAAGCTTCTGATGGTTTTAGCCGATTATATCCATCTATTGTAGTCGTCATTGGTTACTGTCTTTCTTTTTGGGCACTTTCTCAAGTGGTAAGAGTTATGCCATTAGGTATTGCTTATGCAATATGGAGTGGATTAGGGATAGTTTTAGTCTCTGTTGCAGCAGTATTTCTTTATCAACAAAAACTCGATTTACCTGCCATTGTTGGTATGACTTTAATTATTGCTGGTGTTTTAGTTATAAATCTACTTTCAAAAAGTGCTTCACACTAATAGGAATAACTGGAATAAATTAGGGTGTCTTTGATGCAAAAGAAATTTAAAACAGCTTGTTATCTTATTATGTTGACTAGCTTTGCTTTTATTGCAGGATGCAGTAATTCAGCGCAGACACAATATTCATCTACACAAATGGTTAGTAAAAGTCGAACGATACCGACAACCAGCCTTGATATTCCCTTAGAAGAATCAGCCAAGGCAACCTGTGTCTTTTCAGGTGGTGTGCCTTCTTTAAACTATGAATTGCATGGCGGTCAGACGCCAGTGTGTCAATTTGCTAATGGTAAGCGTTGTAGTGAACAAGCTTTAATTGAAGGGGCTTGCATTCCAGGTTAAAGCTTATTTGGGGTTGAATGCTGAGTCACCATTTCTCTATTATAAAAATAGCCTTTAGTTTATCGCTAAAGGCTATTTTCTTTTTTATTCTTTTGTCTTAAAAGAACTTGTTATTTGGCTCATTAATACTAATAAACCTACAACAAAATAAGCAGAGAAAATAATAAGCATCCATTGTGGCATTTCTAAAGTTAAGAATTGCCATTGGCTGACAGAGCAATCACCGGTTGCTTGGAATACAGAAGGGAACCAATCTTGCAGGGCAAACCAAGAAGGTAAAGTGACAAAGAAATCACAGGTTGCAAAAGGTGATGGATTCAGAATAAGTTGTGTATGCTCCCAAGCTAGTTCAATTCCTCGGTATGCAGAATAAATCCATAAGAAACTACCCGCCATACGCATAAGAGCCATTTTAGGTGCAGATGCCCCAATCAATGCAGCAACTAAGATCCCTAATACTGCGATACGTTGATAGACGCACATTACGCAAGGCATTAATTCCATTCCGTACTGAAAATACAATGCAGCACCTTCAAGACCTATTGCTGTTAATGCAAGCAACAGCCATGAAAAACGGCTTTGTGACCAGTGACGAAGAGAAGTCAGCATAATAATATCCATTTAAATATTAAATAAAATAAGTGCCTATTCTGCCCAAAAATCAAGCGCAAAAAAAGTTAAAACCTGTTATTTCACAAATATTTACATTCAAGCTTATTTTAATGAAAAAAATAGGACTTTTATCAAATAAAAGTCCTATTTATGTGGTGTAACTGTGGATCTATTGTTATGGAATAGCAACTAAACCAATTTCATAAAACCAGTGTGTTGCAGGAACAAGCCAAAATTCAACAGCCAGTAAACCAAGCCATGTCATTACAATTGTATATGGCAGTGCCATTATCACCATACGGCCATATGATAAACGGATAAGTGGTGATAATGCTGATGTTAATAAGAACAGGAATGCGGCTTGACCATTTGGCGTCGCAACAGAAGGTAAGTTTGTACCTGTATTAATAGCAACACCAATATGTTCATATTGTGATTGGCTAATTAATCCATTTTGCAATGCTGTTAAAGCTTCACTGATATAAACCGTACCCACAAACACGTTATCTGAAATAGCAGATAGTAGACCATTAAAGAGGTAAAAAAGAGACAGTTGTGAGGATTCTGAAGCTTGAAGAACAAACTGAATAATAGGGCCAAATAATTGTTGATCAATAATAACAGCAACAATAGAGAAGAAAACAGTCAATAACGCAGTGAAAGGTAAGGCTTCTTCAAATGCTTTACCAAGAGCGTGTTCTTCTGTGATCCCACAAAATGCAGTGGCAAGAATAATAACAGATAAACCGATAATACCGACTTCTGCTAAATGGAGCGCTAAAGCAACAATCAACCAAATACCAATTAATGCTTGGATCATCAGTTGTGCTTTTTCTTGAGAAGTGCGTTTTTCACTGTTTTTCTTATCGTATTCAGTGAGAACTTTACGAACTAAATCAGGTAATTCAGCACCATAACCAAAGAGCTTAAAGCGTTCTACAAGGTAGCACACTGCAAGGCCAGCAAAGAAAACAGGAATAGTGACAGGTGACATTCTGATAAAGAAGGTCACAAAATCCCACTCTAAATGTTTTGCAATAATAAGGTTTTGTGGTTCACCAACCATGGTCATTACGCCACCTAATGCAGTACCAACACCCGCATGCATCATTAAGCTACGTAAAAAAGCACGGAATTGTTCTAAAGTTTGTTTTTTTTCTGCGGTATCAATAAATCCATCATTATTTAATTCTGCACCTGATTGGTTAGAAGCGAAATTATGATAAATAGAATAGAAACCGAGAGAGACACTGATTACAACCGCGATAACGGTTAAAGCATCTAAAAAGGCAGATAAAAATGCACTTGCGAAGCAAAAGGCAATAGACAACATTCGTTTAGAGCGAATGGATAACAGCAGTTTAGTAAAAGCAAACAGTAATAATTGCTTCATAAAATAGATACCTGCAACCATAAAGACAAGAAGCAAAATCACTTCAAGGTTGTTGGCAATTTCATGACCAATCTGTTTTGGGCTAGTCATACCAATGATGACGGCCTCAATAGCAAGTAATCCTCCGGGTTGTAACGGGTAACACTTTAGCGCCATAGCCAGTGTAAAAATAAATTCTACAACTAATAGCCAACCGGCGACAAAAGGGTCAACAAAGAAAAAAATCAGTGGGTTGATAATTAAAAAAGTAAGAATAGCAAGCTTATACCAATCTGGGGAATTCCCCATAAAGTTCTTTAGTAGTGCTTGTCTTATACTCATATCCATTAGGTTTCTCATCCTCCAAATAGAGATTTTAAGCGCAATGATGCGCAATTTAACCATAGTACGCGCTAATCGCTGTGAAATTAAGCGCCTCAGTAATAATAAATTGATAAAGCTACATCAAGTTTTATGATGCCATTCACTATTTAATGATGGTTGAGCTATATCAAAATTACGCATTCTGATATTATCTTTTCCATTATTAGCAGAAAAATCGCTTCGGAAGAAATAAAAATATGGTTATTAAGGCTCAAAGCCCCGCAGGTTTTGCGGAAGAGTATATTGTTGAAAGCATCTGGAATAATCGTTTTCCTCCTGGATCTATTCTTCCAGCGGAACGTGAGCTCTCTGAATTAATCGGTGTTACAAGAACCACATTAAGAGAAGTGTTACAACGCCTTGCTCGTGATGGTTGGTTAACAATTCAACACGGAAAGCCAACGAAGGTAAACAATTTCTGGGAAACATCAGGCCTTAATATCCTTGAAACAGTCGCTCGTCTCGATCATGATCGAGTACCACAGTTAATAGATAACTTATTGGCCGTCAGAACCAATATCTCAGCTATTTTTATACGTACAGCATTTAGAAATAGCCCTGAAAAATGTATTGAAATTTTAAACCATGAGCTTACTACTGAAAATAGCGCTGATGAGTTTAGTGAACTGGATTACAACATTTTCCGTGGATTGGCGTTTGCATCAGGTAACCCAATTTATGGTCTTATCTTAAACGGCTTAAAAGGGCTTTATACGCGCGTAGGTCGTTATTATTTCTCAAATATTCAAGCCAAAGAACTCGCATTAGCATTCTATAAAAAACTGGCTGCATTATGTGAGCAAAAAGATGTCGAGCATGTCATGGAATGTGTCCGTCAATATGGTAAAGACAGTGGTGTTATCTGGCAAAGTTTACAGTCACCATTACCAAGTGACCTAGAAGAAGTAAAACGCTAATTACGTTTGCTGCTTTATCACAATAGAAAAACCAGTATGCATATAATTTGTGATACTGGTTTTTTTATGCTTTTTAAAAAGCCAATGTGTCATTTTTTAGGCAATGCTTTAAATAGGTTATTTTTAGTAAAAAGAGTAACCAAAGTGAGTTAATTTAGGCGTTATCATCTTAAAATAAGCTAATTTTTAGATTTTAATAAAGTTCCAATTTTCTTTTCCTACACCTTAAAATCCCTTCAATTTAAAATAATTTACTAATCAATATTTTTATAATTTACAGTAAAAATAATATATCATTGATTTTACTGGTTAATTAAATGTTTTTTTTTGAAAATCATCTGTCGAATAACAATCAAATGTGACTTAACTCTAAAATCTATCTTTTTATTGGCTTAGATGATTATTCTATATTGGCTTTTTGTGTATGGAATATTATTCTTATGTTATATCAATGTAAATTATTGGAGTCTTGCCATGAAAGTGATCATCTTAGGTGGCGGCGTTATTGGTGTAACGAGTGCGTGGTATCTTGTGCAACAAGGCCATGAAGTCATTGTTGTTGATAGACAAAATAGTGCAGCTGAAGAGACGAGTGCAGGTAATGCAGGCCAAATATCTCCAGGGTATGCAACGCCTTGGGGCGCGCCAGGTATTCCATTAAAAGCAGTTAAATGGATGTTTCAAAAGCACGCACCATTAGCGATTAAACCCGATGGCTCACTTTTCCAATTACGTTGGATGTGGCAAATGTTACGTAATTGTGATGCGTCACATTACACTATGAATAAAAGCCGCATGGTGCGTATTGCCGAATATAGCCGTGATTGCATTCGTCAGTTACGCCAAGACACTGGCATTGAATATGAAGGTCGCCAAGGCGGCACTCTGCAACTTTTCCGTGATCAAAAGCAATTTGATAATGTAGCCAATGATATTGCTGTATTAAAGCAAGAGGGCGTTGCTTATGAATTGTTAACTGCGGATCAACTAAAATTAGCCGAACCTGCACTTGAGCATGTTAGTCACAAATTGACAGGTGGTTTACGTTTACCAAATGATGAAACGGGTGATTGCCAAACTTTCACGAAAAGACTCGCTAAAATGGCAGAAGATGCAGGTGTTACTTTCTTGTTTAACAAAGAAATCAAACATTTGTTATTTGATGGTGATAAAGTAGCGGGTGTTCAATGTCATGATGGATTATTAACAGCCGATCACTATGTTGTTGCCATGGGCTCTTATTCAACAGAGTTTTTGAAAAATAAAGTCGCCATTCCAGTTTACCCTCTTAAAGGTTATTCACTTACGATGCCGATTATTGATGCTTCAAGAGCACCAACATCCACTATTTTAGATGAAACTTATAAAATCGCAGTAACTCGTTTTGATGAGCGAATTCGTGTTGGCGGAATGGCAGAAGTCGTTGGTTTTAATCTGGATATTTTAAAATCGCGCTGTGAAACATTAAAAATGGTTGTACAAGATCTCTATCAAGGTGGTGGTGATATTGAGAAAGCCACTTTTTGGACAGGTTTAAGACCTATGACACCTGATGGTACACCAATTGTAGGACCTACGGCTTATCGCAATTTATCATTAAATACAGGGCACGGCACATTAGGTTGGACAATGGCATGTGGCTCTGGACAATTATTGGCTGATTTAATTTCAGGGAATAAACCTGCTATTGCCGCTGATGATTTATCTGTGTTTCGGTATATCGATGGCTTTAATACTAAATTGCTCTTACCGGGGCAAAAACTTGATGCAGCTTATTAATTGAGGAAAAAACATGTCCAGACCCACAAAAGTAACCATTAACCTCGATGCATTAAGCCATAATCTATCTGTTATTAAAGAGAGAGTCAGAGGCAGCAAAGTGTGGTCTGTTGTAAAAGCAGATGCTTATGGACATGGATTATCCTGTGTTTGGCCGGCATTAAGTCATACTGATGGTTTTGCATTAATTGAGTTAGACAAAGCTATCATGTTAAGAGAGCAAGGATGGGTTGGTCCCATCCTTTTACTCGAAGGTTTTTTTAAACCAGAAGATGTCTATTTACTCGAGCGCTATTCACTTACCACCGCAGTGCATTCAGATTGGCAATTTGATGCCATAGAAAAAGCACAATTAGAAAGACCTATCAATATTTATCTTAAGCTTAATAGTGGAATGAACCGTTTAGGTTATCGTCCTGATGCTTATCAACAAGCGATTGATCGTGCGAAAAGTATCAAAAATATTGGTTCAATTATCCAAATGTCGCATTTTGCTAATGCAGATACTGGATTGAACATGAATGCACAAAAGGCCGCCATTAATCAGGCAATGGTAAATGAATTACCTCGGTGTTTGGCAAATTCAGCTGCAACGTTATTTGATCCTGAAACTTATCAAGATTGGGTACGCCCAGGTATTATTTTATATGGTGTTTCGCCTTCGGGTGTTTGGCAAGATATTGCTAATTTCGATTTACAACCCGTAATGACATTTAATAGTGAAATATTAGCCATTCAACAAGTCAAAAAAGGTGAGCAGATAGGTTATGGTAGCCGATATACCGCTGAGCGTGATATGCGGATCGGTGTTGTTGCCTGTGGTTATGCTGATGGTTATCCAAGACACGCACCAGACGGTACACCTGTTATTGTTAATGGACATAAAACACAATTGGTAGGGCGCATCTCTATGGATATGCTAACCATTGATGTTACGGATTTTCCTGATGTCAATTACGGTAGTCCAGTTGAATTATGGGGGAAAGAACTTCCTGTTGATGATGTTGCAATGGCATGTGGCACTATTGGTTACGAATTACTGTGTGCAATAGCACCAAGAGTTATTGTTGAAGTGATGATAAATTTACCTAATTCCACTTTTTCTGATCTAAATGAAAGTTGTTGATAATCACTAAACTAGAATAAGATTAAATTTATTTTGATTTGGTGATCCTATGAGTAACGGCATTGCATTGCGTGTGAAAGGAAAGGTTCAAGGCGTTGGATTTCGCCCATTTGTTTGGCAATTAGCTCATCGTTTTGGTTTATTAGGGCAAGTGAGCAATGATAGTTTGGGGGTATTGATACATTTAACGCCTTCACCTAAAAATGCACTCTTTATAGAGGCATTAAAAGCAGAATGCCCACCATTAGCACGTATTGAACGTATAGAAGAATCACCTTATCAATGGGAACAGCTACCTACTGATTTTATTATTGTAAAAAGTGGTGGTGGCGAAATGGATACACAAGTTGTTCCTGATGCAACAACTTGCCAAGCTTGCATTGATGAATTGTTTGACCCACAAAATCGTCGTTATCATTATCCTTTTATTAACTGCACACATTGTGGCCCTCGTTTTACTATTATAAAAAAAATGCCTTATGACAGGCCTTTTACTTCTATGTCTGAATTTCCATTCTGCCCTGAATGTAAACATGAATATGAAGATCCCGCAGATAGACGGTTTCATGCTCAGCCTAATGCATGCCCTGTATGTGGGCCTCATATCTGGCTTGCAGATAATCAGGGTAAAGAGTTAGCAACGAAAGAGCTTGCATTAACCCAAGCTTGTGAAGCATTACTTGCTGGAAAAATTGTTGCAGTTAAAGGTATTGGTGGTTTTCATTTAGTGTGTGATGCACGTAATAATGAGAGCGTTGCATTATTACGCGAACGCAAGTACCGACCCGCAAAGCCATTAGCTGTGATGATCACAGGAATTGATCAAATTAAAGCAGATAAGCAAGATCTCGATTTTCTTCCTACAGCTATCCAAACATTGCAAAGCACCGCAGCCCCAATTGTATTAGTCCCTAAAACTGTTACACCTAAACTTGCGGAGCTTATTGCGCCGGGATTAACTGAAATTGGTGTTATGTTGCCAGCCAATCCACTGCAACATCTATTAGCGCGTGGTACGAACATTCCTCTTGTTATGACATCAGGAAATGCATCAGGCCATACACCAGCATTAAGTAATGAAGATGCCTTAATGCAATTGAAAGATATTGCAGATTTATTCTTAATGCATAATAGAGAAATTATACAAAGGGCGGATGATTCATTAGTTCGTATTGAGGGTAAACAGAGCGTCATGATCCGACGTTCTCGCGGATATGTACCTGATGCGATTTCATTACCTGAAGATTTTGAGGCGCAACCGTCAGTGCTTGCAATGGGGGGCGATCTCAAAAATGTATTTTGCTTATTACGTCAGCATCAAGCCATTATGGGGCCTCATTTAGGGGATCTTGATGATTTAAGCGTGCGACAACAGTTGGTAAAATCGTTGGCTCTTTTCCAACAAATTTATCGCTTCACCCCTAAAGCAATTGCAATAGATGCGCATCCTAACTACATCAGTCATCGGTTGGGTAAGCAGTTTGCTCAAGAGCAAAATATTCCTGTTATTGAAGTCTCTCATCATCATGCACATATTGTTTCTTGTCTTGCTGAACATGGTCATACACATCAACAAGGTGCTGTTATTGGTATTGCTCTTGATGGATTAGGTTTTGGACAAGACGGGACTTTATGGGGCGGAGAATGTTTGCTGGTGGATTATCAAAAATCAGAACGGATTGGTGGGCTTCCTGCGGTTGCTATGCCAGGAGGCAATCTTGCCTCCGTTCAACCTTGGCGAAACTGGTTCGCACATTTAGCTACTTTTTCTAAAGATTGGCAAGGTAGTGTTATCGCCAAAATGATACCTAGTAATGATTTGCAAATATTAAGTAAGGCAGTAGAACGTGGTTTAAATTCGCCTATAGCCTCTTCTTGTGGTCGGTTTTTTGATGCAGTTTCAGCATCATTAGGATTAGCGCCTAAAGAAATAAGTTGGGAAGGTGAAGCTGCATGTTACTTACAAACGGCGGCATCACAGTGTCATCAAGACAAACAAACAGAAATTATTAAGCAATATGGGCATTTGATGCCTGTAAAAAACAACTTGCTTGATCTATCTGTTTTTTGGACACAATGGGAAGATGTTGATCTTAATGTCAGTGAAAAAGCGTGGTTATTTCATTATTTATTAGCTGAAAGTTTAAGCGAAATTGCATTGCAATGTGCGGATGAACATCAGATTGATACCATTGTACTTACGGGGGGTGTGTTAAATAACATGCTACTCAAACACCTGTTTAAGAAAAAATTAAACAATAAAAAAGTATTAACACCTATGATGTTACCTGCTGGTGATGGCGGTATTGCATTAGGGCAAGCATTGATTGCTACACATTTAATGCAAAAATAAAATAATTATAGGTAAAATAATGCCAGTTTTAGTTAGTTGTGACTGAAATAGGTTTTTGGTTGCTACTTTATTAATGATTAATGACAATATGGAAAATCATCGTGAGTAATAAGAAGATTATCGTTTCTTTGGCCGTTATTGCAGGATTAAGCACGCCAGCAGCATTTGCTGGAGAATGGTCAATTGGTGGTTCAGTTTTAGCACAAGTCACTCCTTATAAAGGGGCTAAATCAAAAGATTATTTATTACCAGTACCGCAAGTTAATTACCAATCAGAGAATTTCTATTTCGCAACGTTAGCGGCGGGATATTACCTATGGAATACACCGAAAGATCAACTTTCTGTTGATTTACACTACTATCCTCAAGCCTTTAAACCAAGCGATAGTGACGATGAGCAAATGAAAAAACTGAATCGTCGCCGTGACACTATGATGGGTGGCTTTACTTATAAACACCACGAATCATGGGGTAGCTTAAGAGCGATCGTTTCTGGTGATATGCTAGGCAAAAGTAACGGTATTATCGCTGACGCCGCTTATTTATATCCTTTCGAATTTGGTAACTGGTCTTTACAACCAGGTGCAGGTGTTGTTTGGGAAAACAAAAAGCAAAACCGTTACGCTTATGGTATTACTCACGCAGAATCTCAACGTAGTGGTTTAGCAGAATATACGCCAAATGATAGCTGGAGACCGTATGTAGAGCTATCGGCGAACTATAAGTTTGCTGAAAACTGGAATTTCTTTGCGATGGGACGTGTTGACCATTTGCCAAGTGAAGTGAAAGACAGCCCAATGGTAAATAAATCTGTTACAGCGATTGTGTGGACAGGTGTGACTTACGCATTCTAATTAGCGAAAATCTAACTAGAATTTAGTAAGATTAGCTATAATAAAAAAAGCTTCGATTCAAACTCGAAGCTTTTTTATGGTGGCAAGATATCAGTAATACTTTATTTTTCGGCAATATTTTTACGAACACGAACTACCAGAGATAAGCGACCAGGATGAACGTTATCTGGTTTTAATGGTTGGTGGATACGAGCGGTTTCTACGCAAGCCATTTTACGATAGCCACCTGTGCTCATATCTTTCATTGAACTTGCGAGTTCTGCACCGGGGTTCCAACATACCACATCACTATGATGGTAATGATGAACCTCAATTGTGCGATCCCAGCCATCATCATGAATAAGATTAAAATCGTCAGGCTCTGTATAAAGCCTGTCAGTGCGTCCATTGAAGTGTAATGAGGTTTCATCAGTGTAAACCTCTTTATCTGCCACGGTGTCAATGTAGTGGCCTCCTAAGCCAGTTACAGAGACATTATCAATGTCACTCACATTAAAATAAGAGTGAAGGGCGGCTGTCGCTTCATAATCACCGTAAGATTCTAATTCAACCTCACAGGTTGCGCCTAATTTAAAGCGAGCAATAACCGTAAACTCATGAGGCCAATATTTCTGCGTCTGCTGGCTCTCTTTTAGTGTCATGGTAATGAGTACGCCATCCTCTTGCTCTGTGTGAGCACTAAATTCCCAAGGAAGAATTCGTGCAAATCCATGGCTTGGTGTACCTGCTGAAGCAAACCAAGGCCAGCAAATAGGAATACCACCACGAATGGCAACACCGGGAGTGAAGAGAGAGGCTTCGCTTACCCAAAATACAGGATGCTCTTGTGCGGGTTGCCAAGCAATTAAATGTGCGCCTTGAAGACTGATAGCTGCGCGTACTTTAGGATGTGAAATAACAAGGATAGGAAGTTCGCCTAATTGCCGACGACTTAAGTAAGGTGATATTTGTTCAATAATCGGCAAAGAAAAAATTTTCTCATTCATTATTTTATGACCTTATGTCACTGACTATTTCAATACAATAAACTGACTGGCTAGAAAATAAAAGAGCCACCGAAAAGGTGGCTCTAAAAGAAATCGTGACTTTCTAAACTCTAATTATTTAGAGATATGAGAAATCAGATCCAGAACTTTGTTTGAATAACCAACTTCGTTATCGTACCAAGCAACTAATTTAACAAAGTTGTCGTTCAGTGCGATACCTGCTTTAGCATCAAATACTGAAGTCAGAACTTCACCGTTGAAGTCAGTTGAAACAACTGCATCTTCAGTGTAGCCCAGAACGCCTTTCAGTTCGCCTTCAGCTGCTGCTTTGATAGCGTCACAGATTTGAGCGTAAGTTGCTGGTTTTTCCAGACGTGCAGTCAGGTCAACAACAGAAACGTTAGGAGTAGGAACACGGAAAGACATACCAGTCAGTTTGCCGTTCAGTTCAGGGATAACTTTACCTACCGCTTTAGCAGCACCAGTTGATGATGGGATGATGTTTTGAGAAGCACCACGACCACCACGCCAGTCTTTTGCAGATGGACCATCAACAGTACGTTGAGTTGCAGTTGTTGCGTGAACAGTAGTCATCAGACCTTCAACGATACCGAAGTTATCGTTGATAACTTTAGCTAAAGGCGCTAAGCAGTTAGTAGTACAAGATGCGTTAGAAACGATATCTTGGCCTGCGTATGATTTATGGTTTACGCCCATTACGAACATTGGTGTGTTGTCTTTTGAAGGACCAGTCAGAACAACTTTTTTCGCACCAGCTTGGATGTGTTTACGAGCGGTTTCATCAGTTAAGAACAGACCAGTTGCTTCTGCAACAACGTCAGCACCGACTTCGTTCCATTTCAGATTTGCTGGATCTCTTTCTGAAGTTACGCGGATGGTTTTACCATTAACAACGAGGTGGCCATCTTTTACTTCAACAGTACCGTTGAAACGGCCATGAGTTGAATCGTATTTCAGCATGTATGCCATGTAGTCTGCGTCTAACAGATCGTTAATACCTACGATTTCGATATCTGAACGTTCTTGAGCAGCACGGAAAACGATGCGGCCGATACGACCAAAACCATTAATACCTACTTTGATAGTCATATGTATTCCACCAGCTTTAATTTAGTGAATTAAAAAGTTGCTTCTAAAGTTACCAAAACCGCGCCAATCGTCAAGCGGAATCGTGTCAATAATTGCAAAAAATCAATTAAAAAAACACTTTTCGCTTAAAGATTGGTCGTTTTAGCCAAATGTTACGCTGTGTATTATCGGGATCAACGCCGATAAATGAAGTTACCTTTGCTCCGTTATGTGAAATTCATCACATTTCAAAAACTAAAGATTACTCTTGATGATTTTAGACCATATTTTCCAGATTTGTTGTTAAATCTTTGTTATTATTCACTGTTGTTTTAAAAAGCATTTTTCTGGGCAAGAGGTCGATATGGCAGATAATGAAAAGAAAGTGAATATTTCAAGTAATAACAATCACCTTGATTTATCAACACTCAACGAAATGCAACGTTATGTAACGCAACAGCAAGGCACAGAACCGCCATTTAGTGGTAAATTATTACACAACCGTCAAACAGGAATTTATCACTGTTTATGTTGTTCTGCTCCTCTGTTTTATTCAGATACAAAATTTGATGCGGGATGTGGTTGGCCAAGCTTTTATCAACCTGTTAGTGATAATGCAATTCGCTATATTGATGATTTTTCTCATAATATGAAAAGAACTGAAATCCGTTGTCAGCAATGTGATGCACATTTAGGTCATGTTTTTAATGATGGCCCAGCCCCAACAGGGGAGCGTTATTGTGTTAATTCAGCATCTCTTTCATTTACGAATAGTGAAACAGGCGAAAAACAAGTCGGTTAACTCAATTAAGTTAACAAAATAATAACAATTGAAAAAACGATTCAGCCATTTCAAATGATTATTTAGCTTATGGAGCAATCAATGGAAGTTAATGAACTTATTTCGATGGTAACCCCTGAAATTTATCAGCGTATTTCAACCGCAGTTGAACTAGGTAAATGGCCTGATGGTGTTGCATTGACCGATGAGCAAAAAGAACATTGCATGCAGATTGTTTTATTATGGCAGGCGAAAAATAACCACACACCTGAGCATATGACGGTAGGCACTAATGGACAAATTACCATGAAGAGCAAACAAGAATTAAAAGCTCAGTTTCAATCTGAACGCTTAGCGACGTTAACGCCAATGGATGATGAATAAAACCTGTGTTGAATGGATAGAATAAATATAAAAAGAGGCTATTTATTAACCGAACTGGTTAAAATTAGCCCCTTTTTCATTTTATGAAGATAAAGAAAATAACGAACTTATTGATTGTTACGATTAAGCCAATGTGCTGAATCAATTAATGCTGCGCCTTTTGCTCTCATCTCTTCTAGTGCTTTTTCGCTATCGTCATCTTGAATATTGACACCGCGACAACCGTCTGTAACAACTGAAACCTGATATCCTAATAACAACGCATCTAGCACTGTAAATTTGACACAGTAATCCGTAGCAATTCCTAAAATATAAAGATGTTTTATATTTAATGTCTGCAAAAGTGTATGCAAACCTGTTTGGTATTCATGGTCGTTATCAAAAAAAGCACTATAACTATCAATAAGGTGATTTTGCCCTTTGTAAATAATATGATTAATCAGTGCTTGGTTTAATTCAGGATGAAATGCAGCGCCATAAGAATTTTGTACGCAATGTATTGGCCACCAAACTTGTGGTAATCCATTAAGAGTACCTACCTCTCCCACAACTGTGCCTGAATTTTCAGCAAAGCTAAGATGATCGGCTGGATGCCAGTCTAAACTGGCGATAATAGGATTTTTAGATTGCTTGAAACTATGAATAAGTTGATTGGCTGTTTGTATAACTATGTCGCTTTCATTAACAGCTAATGCACCACCTGTACAAAAATCATTTTGTATATCAACCAATAACAGTGCAGAATTTTTCACCACTTTTACCTTTAGATTAAACTTAGTCGTTATCGTCTAATGTCATTTCACCGCGTAGGTTTTGTTGCATTAGTCGGCAGATTTCAGTGTAATTATATTGTTGGCTAAGAAGATAATGCAGTTTAGTTAATGTTGCTTCAAATGTCATATCAAAGCCACTGATCACCCCAACTTCCGCTAATGCTTGACCTGTTGCATAACCTTCCATATTCACTCGGCCAGAAATACATTGTGTAAGGTTGATAACAACAATACCACGCTCTGTTGCTTCACGTAGGGTAGAAAGTAAAGCTGGGTGTGATGGTGCATTACCGACACCATAAGAGCGCAATATTAAGGCTTTCACAGGTTGCATCAGGATGTTTTTAACGACTTCATCGGAAAGACCCGGATAAATTGTGACAACACCGATAGGTTGAGGCGTAATATTATGTGCAGTAAATTCACCATTTCCTTTAGGAAAGGAATTAATTTTAAATTGTTTAATATTAATGCCCGCTTCTAACAGTGGTGCGCTATTTGGCGATGCAAAGGCATTAAAGCCGTCGGCATGTGCTTTTACGGTGCGGTTTCCGCGATACAGCGTGTTATTGAAAAATAGAGCCACTTCATTAATTGGATGATGAGCAGCGAGATAAAGCGCATTTAATAGGTTTGTTTGCCCATCAGACCGTAAGGCTTCTAAAGGAATTTGAGAGCCAGTAACAATAATAGGCTTGCTAAGATTCTCAAACATAAAAGAGAGTGCAGAAGCAGTAAATGCCATTGTATCAGTACCATGAAGAATAACGAATCCATCATAGTTGTGATAATTTTCACTAATATCATCAGCAATAGATTGCCAATCTTCAGGGGTAATATTTGAAGAGTCGATCAGCGGAAGATGCTCTTTGATTGTGAAATCAGGCATTTCTTCGCGATGGAACTCTGGCATTTTGGCTAATTGGCGTTGTAAATGTCCTGATACAGGAATATAGCCGTGTTCAGAATGTTGCATACCAATAGTACCACCCGTGTATACAACGTAGATTGATTTCTTTTGCATCAGACAAAACACTCTTATTAGGCTGTGAGAAATACCTGATTATAGGGAGTTTACAGAATAAAAAAAGAAAGGATGCTAAAAAAAGAAAATAGAGATTAATGAATATCTACTTTAAATCATTGTGTTAAAAATACTATTGATAAAAACGGGCAAAAAATAATCGTCAGTATATTATGCTAAACAAAGTCAGGAAAAAAAGAGAAAAACACCTGCTCTGAAAGAGCAGGTGTTGAGACAAAAACGGCTATTGAATATCACCACAAGATAAGCAATACGCATAGCGGTTAAGCGGATCATTCATATTGCGATAAAACTCCGTTTGTGATTTTACTTCTCTTAAAACAGGGGCTGGTAAATAAGCTTGTAATGGATCAGGGATAATAGCTTTTGCATTATTTGATAAGCTCATGATTATCTGTTCAGAGAGACTTAATTCTGGCTTCATCCAATCAATAACAGGCTCTTTAATTTTTGCCATTTTAGCAACGGCATCAATGGCATCATCAAAATCACCAAACTCATCGACTAAGCCCACATTTTTTGCATCTATTCCTACCCACACTCGACCTTGAGCAATACGATCAATTTGAGCTGGCGTTTTTTTACGAGATTCAGCCACTAAATTAAGAAATGTTTTATAACCACTTTCGATATTCAGTTGTAACAACTCGGCAAATTCTTCAGGCAACTTATTGGTGACAGATAATCCTGCTAAAGGTGATGTTGTGACACCATCGGTATAAACACCAATAGACTCTAGGCTGTTTTCAAAGGTATTAATAACACCGAAAATACCAATAGAACCCGTTAATGTTGAAGGACTAGCAATAATCTTATTTGCAGGTGTGGAGATCCAATATCCTCCTGATGCTGCTAATCCTCCCATTGAAACAACCACATGTTTTTTCTGTTGTTTAAAGGCTTCAACTTCACTGCGAATTTGTTCTGATGCTGAAACACTACCACCTGGGCTATTTACACGTAATACAAGTGCTCGAATATTAGGATCTAAACGGGCTTGGCGAATTTGATTTGCAATGGTGGAACCGCCTGCGGAGCCCGGAATGCTTTCGCCGTCAATAATGGCGCCTTGAACAACGACTACGGCAATATTACCTTCATCATTTGCAGGTAATGATGAAGTTAACGTATCGGCATAATCATAAATACTGATATTGTTAAATTGCTTGTTCTCTTTATCCCACTGAAAGGTTTCTGTCATATCAGCTTCAAATTGAGCGTATGAGCTGACAGAATCCACTAATTTACGATTTAGCGCATAAGTTGCGTTATCCCCATCTGCATTGCGTAGCTGTGCAATCATCTCTTTTGCACCTGGGAAAACATCTTCTGTGGTAATGCTACGGTTTTCTGCCACTTGGGTTAAATAAGTAGACCACAGCGCATTAACTAAACGTAATGAAGCTTCTCGAGATTCCGCAGACATATCATTGCGCATTAACGGTTCAACCGCAGATTTATACGTTCCTACGCGGAAAATATGAGTACTTACTTTTAAATTTTCTAACAGTGTTTTGTAATAGAGATTTTGAAAGCCAAAACCATAAACACCCACTGCACCTTGAGGTGTGAGATAAATTTTATCTGCATAAGAAGCGAGATAATATTGCGGCTGATTGTAATAGCCACTCACTGCAAAAATCGGTTTGCCTGTTTTTTTAAATTCAGTAAGTGCCTTACCAATATAATTTAGCGAAGGCTGATCTGCGCCGACAAATTCATCAAGTTTAAGCACCATACCTTTAATTTTCGGATCTTGAGAGGCTAGGCGTAGTGTATCGACGACTTCAAATAATGAATTTTCTTGGAGCTGGCTACCCGAAACGCCTAAAAGCTCACGCCCAACTTCCCCTAAAGGATTTTGGGTTGCAGTTTGGTCAACAATCACACCTTTAAGATCAACAAGAAGGGCGCCTTCATAATCCATTGGTTTTTGTGCTTCTTTGCTAATTAAGAAAATACCAATGACCACAAAGAGAAGGAAAAAGAAAATAACGTTTAAGATTAATTTTCTGATAAAGTTAATGGCTTGCCAACTGAATTTTAATATTGCGCCGATTAACTCCATAATTTTATTCATATTATCTCCACATCATGTAAAGCTAAAATTTAATCCTAAACAGTCATGCTAGAATTATTGGTAAGCAGGCTACATCTACATAATCTCATACTATTAAAACAAAAAATGTTGTTATCAATAGAGAGAATAGTAATAACAATAAAGGAATATTCTAATATAGCTCTTATTGAATGTCTGTCATTGATTTTTAGGAAAACACTAATGATAACTTTTTACTTAAGATGTTATTAAGCAAACATTTATCTTACGTAAAAATAGTTAAATAAATTCACACAAAAAGGCATCAAAGTAATATAGAAAATCGTCAAATTAAAAAGAAAAATAGGATCAAAATCAGCTTAAATTAACTTAGTAAGCTAAGATTAATCATTTTATGAACAATAAATTACGATTAAATGACCACATACCTGATTTTTAGAAAAATTCCCGCCTAAATCTGCGGATGGTGGTAATATAACAGTTTGTTATACTGCGAATTGATAAGAACTGTCCATCCCCATAAGAATGGGATCTTGCTAAAATAAAATGCTGACAGGAGAATAAAAATGGATGCATTAACACTGCTTTTGAACCGCCGTTCAGCTTCCCGACTGACTACTCCAGCCCCCGATAGTGAAGCCCTCAATACTATTTTACAAGCCGGTATGCGCGCGCCTGATCATGGTGCACTTAAGCCGTGGCATTTCGTTGTGATGCAAAATGAAGGCATTGAACGTTTTAGCCAATTACTACATAAAGCCGCGGTTGTGGGTAATTTAGGGCCAGAAGTTGAAGAAAAAGCAAAAAATGCACCTTTTCGTGCCCCATTGATCATCACGGTCATTGCGAAAGTGAAAGATCATCCTAAAGTTCCTGAATGGGAGCAAGTTGTTGCAGCCGGTTGTAGTGTACAAGCAATGCAAATGGCCGCTGTTGCTCAAGGATTTGGGGGGATTTGGCGTTCAGGCTCTTGGACTCATGATGCAGTTGTAAGAGAAGGACTTGGCTGTGGTGAACATGACCAGATTATTGGTTTCCTTTATTTAGGCACGCCAGCCCTGAAAGCGCCAATGACGGTTTCTCCTGCTGACTTAACTGATTTTGTGACTTATTTTTAAAAAGGATGGCATGTTATGTCTGAAGCAATTCGTTTAACACAATACAGTCATGGTGCAGGTTGTGGTTGTAAGATCTCGCCAAAAGTTTTAGAAACCATTTTACATAGCGAACAAGCTAAGTTTCATGATCCTCACTTACTTGTAGGTAATGAAACCAAAGATGATGCTGCTGTTTATGATTTAGGAAATGGCACAGGTATTATCAGTACTACTGATTTCTTTATGCCAATCGTTGATAATCCTTATGATTTTGGGCGTATCGCTGCAACGAATGCAATCAGTGATATTTTTGCAATGGGCGGAAAACCTATTATGGCAATCGCAATTCTAGGCTGGCCTATTAGTAAACTGGCACCTGAAATTGCGCGTGAAGTGATTGAGGGGGGGCGAGCTGCTTGCCAAGAAGCAGGCATTTCACTGGCTGGTGGTCACTCAATTGATGCGCCAGAACCTATTTTTGGCCTTGCCGTTACAGGTGTCGTGCCTGTGAGCAAAGTGAAGAAAAACAGTGAAGCTAAAGCAGGATGTCAGCTCTTTTTAACTAAACCTTTGGGTATTGGTGTATTAACAACGGCTGAGAAAAAAGGTTTGTTAAAACCAGAGCACCAAGGTTTAGCAACAGAAATTATGTGCCGTATGAATAAAGCCGGTTCTGATTTTTCTGATATCGAAGGCGTCACTGCAATGACAGACGTTACAGGATTCGGTTTATTAGGGCATTTAAGCGAAATCTGTGATGGCTCTGGTGTACAAGCCACCATTCATTTCTCACGAGTCCCAAGATTGCCAGAAGTAGAGTCTTATATTGAACAAGGCTGTGTTCCTGGTGGTACAGGTCGTAACTTTGAAAGTTATGGTCATTTAATTGGTGAGATCACTGAAATGCAACGTAAATTACTCTGTGATCCGCAAACATCAGGTGGCTTATTATTAGCTGTATTACCTGAAGCCGTGGAACAGGTTAAAGAGGTCGCTGCTCGTTTTGATATTGAACTAACCTCTATCGGTGAGTTAACTGAGCCAGTGGCAGGAAAAGCGTTGATTGAAGTGACTAACTAACGTAATGAGATTATTTATTGCAGAAAAACCCAGCCTTGCTCGCGCTATTGCTGATGTATTGCCAAAGCCCCATAAACGGGGCGATGGCTTTATTCTTTGTGGTGATAACCAGTATGTGACGTGGTGTGTTGGTCACTTACTTGAACAAGCTGAGCCGGATGCATACGACCCGCGGTACGCCCGCTGGTCGTTAGATGATTTGCCCATTATTCCTGAAAAATGGCAACTCAAGCCCCGAGCTGATGTTAAAAAGCAGCTAGAAACCATCAAAACACTACTTAAGCAGGCAAAAGAAGTGATCCACGCGGGGGACCCCGATCGTGAAGGTCAGCTCTTAGTCGATGAAGTACTTAACTATTTAAATATCAGTGAAGAGCAAAGAAAACAGGCGCGTCGTTGCTTAATTAATGACTTAAACCCAGCGGCAGTGACGCGAGCTATTGATAAGCTACGTTATAACCATGAGTTTGTACCATTGTGCGTATCTGCTTTAGCGCGAGCAAGAGCAGATTGGCTTTATGGTATTAACATGACTCGAGCGTATACGCTATTAGGTCAGCGTAATGGTTATCAAGGTGTATTGTCAGTAGGGCGAGTACAAACGCCAGTATTAGGCTTAGTGGTTCGGCGTGATGAAGAAATTGAAAACTTCGTTCCTAAAGATTTTTTTGAAGTTAAAGCACATGTTGTAACACCTGCCGATGAACGCTTTACCGCGATTTGGCAACCAAGTGAACATTGTGAACCTTGGCAAGATGAAGAAGGGCGATTATTAAATCGTAAGCTTGCAGAGCATGTTGTTGAGAGAATTCAAGGCAAGCCAGCGAATGTTACAGATTACCAAGATAAACAAGAGTCTGAAATTGCCCCATTACCCTTTTCGCTTTCAGCGTTACAAATTGAAGCGGCAAAACGTTTTGGTTTAAGCGCACAACAAGTCTTAGATACCTGCCAGCGATTATATGAAACGCATAAATTAATTACTTATCCGCGTTCTGATAGCCGTTATCTTCCTGATGAACATTTTGCTGGCCGCCATGCCGTTATTAATGCGATCAGCACACATGACGCAAGCTTATTACCGCAAGATACTCTAGATATTGATAAAAAGAATCGTTGCTGGGATGATAAAAAAGTTGATGCTCACCATGCAATTATTCCAACGGCAAAAACGGGCAATATCTCATTAAGTGAAAATGAGAAAAATATTTATTATCTCGTGGCTCGCCAATATCTAATGCAATTTATGCCTGATGCTGTCTATCGTAAATGCGTTATTGAACTTGATATTGAGAATGGCAAATTTATCGCTAAAGCGCGTTTTTTAGCGCAAGCAGGATGGCGAGTTTTATTAGGTGCGAAAGAGCAAGATGCTGAAAATGACGGCTCTGCATTGCCAATAGTGGCTAAGGGTGATGAACTGCTGTGTGAAAAGGGAGAGATTGTTGAAAAGCAAACGCAGCCTCCAAGACCTTTTACTGATGCAACATTGCTTTCTGCTATGACTGGAATTGCGCGCTTTGTTCAAGATAAAGAACTTAAGAAAATCCTAAGAGCAACGGATGGATTAGGCACTGAGGCGACAAGAGCGGGAATTATTGAGCTGTTATTTAAGCGTGGTTTTTTGCAAAAGAAAGGGCGAGCCATTAATTCAACCCCAGCGGGTAGAGCATTAATTCATGTATTGCCAGATATGGCAACTTTACCGGATATGACTGCACATTGGGAATCGATACTCACGCAAATTAGTGAGAAACAATTTAAATATCAAGATTTTATGATGCCATTAAATAACACCTTGATAGAGTTGATTACTCAAGCGAAGCGTCGTCCAAATATTCAAGCTTTCAGAAATCTTCCCGCACCCGCGCATAATAAAAAGCGCAAGACAGCAACTAAAGGAAGTAACAAAGCAAGCCCCGCGAAAAATAAAGCGCAGAGTAAAGAAACAACTACTGATAATTAAGCACAAATAAAAAAGCACTTCCTTTATTATTTAGGGAAGTGCTTTTACTGAATCAAGATTTTATCTGATTAGATTTTAAATTCAGCCCAAACTGGTGCGTGATCAGATGGTTTTTCCATTCCACGGATCTCGTAATCAATTCCTGTTGAAATACAATTATCCGCTAAGCAGCGACTTGCTAGAAGTAAGTCAATGCGTAAGCCTCGGTTATCATCAAACCCTTTAGAACGATAGTCAAACCACGAGAATTTATCATCAGCTTCAGGATGTTGTTGGCGGAATGTATCTGTTAACCCCCAACCCATTAAGGTTGCCAGCCATTCCCGCTCTTCTGGTAGGAAAGAACATTTACCTGTTTTTAACCAACGTTTCATATTATTTTCGCCAATACCAATATCTTTATCTGTTGGGCTAATATTTAAATCACCCATAATAAGTACTGGAGAGGTTGGTTTTAAGCTGGTGGTTAGGTAATTTTGCAGGTCAGCATAGAATTTTTCTTTTGCTGGAAATTTAGTTTCATGATCACGGCTTTCGCCTTGAGGAAAATAGCCGTTCATAACTGTTAATAAACCCGCTGGTGTTTCGATATCTGCCATGATCATTCGACGTTGAGCTTCATCCTCATCGCCAGGAAAGCCTTTACGTACTGCGACAGGTTTTTCTTTTGTGAGTAAGGCAACTCCATAATGCCCTTTTTGACCATGATAGAAAACATGATAACCCAAGGCACCCACCGTATCTAATGGAAACATATCATCATGAACTTTCGTTTCTTGAAGCCCAATAACATCTGGCTGATGTTTTTCTATGATAGCTTCAAGTTGGTGAGGACGAGCGCGTAAACCATTAATATTGAAAGAGACAAATTTCATGTGACTGTAACCATTTATATATTGAATAATAGGATGTCTTATACTAGCAGGATCATAAAATGAATGTAAGCAAATCACTGAAATGATGGCACAGCTTATCAAGAGAAAGATAAAATGAGATAAAAAATAAAGGCCATTAAATAAAGCGCGCTAATTTAATAAAAATAATTAATTGTATAACAAAAAATATTAATTAAACAAACTAGAAACATAAACTAATCTTTGATAGAAGAATATAAGTATTATTATTCTTTATATGTGAAGAATGATGACATAATAAAAATAATATTGTAGTTATAAATTGTATTCATTAAAAGGAGGTAAAAGAATATTTATATAAGACTGCTTTTATATAAAATTAATTTTTAAATTAATTAATCACTATTTTATTTACATTAAATGAATCAATGAAATTATTTTATTCTACACAGCAAAGGAATGGTGAATTATGTTTTTTTCTCGTAAGTTAGAAGCCTTTATGGCTGTAGTCGAAAACGGCTCGTTAAGTAAAGCGGCGCGGGTGATGAATCGCACGACGCCTCCCGTCGCTAAATCTATCAAAGACTTTGAAGCCGTGTTAGGAAAGCGTTTATTTAAGCGAGAGAAGTTTGGTATGAGTTTAACCCAAGAGGGTCTTGAGCTTTATAATGATTTGAAATCGCTCTATCTTCAGGAAAAAGAGATAACTAAAAAACATATCTCGGGGATTATAAATAATAGCATTCATGTTTATTATGATTGGGGAAAAAGTCAGTATTTAACTCAGTTTTATCAAGCAGCAAATAAAAATTATTCCCATATAAATATAATGCGATTTTCAAGAGAAAACTTTGAAGAAATACCCGACTATGATGGTAATACATTAATATTAAGTTCTGAGAAAATTATTAGTGAAAAATTTAGTCTTCTTCATAAAATAGAAAATAAACACTTGGGTATTTGTTGTCAAAAAACACTCGTGAATAGTGTGAATAATAATATTGATAGGCTTTTAAGTGAAAATATTTGGTTATGTGATCCGGCATTATACAAAACAGCTAAGATAAAAAAATTAGAGAGTGAAATTGGGGATAGAGGAAAGACAGTGTGTGTCAGAATAATGGATGATCTTAATTGCTGTTTACGTTTTATTCAAACGCATCATTCTCTTTTATTAACAGATGAAAACCCATTGAAAAGTGAGTATGAAGCAGATTTATGCTTTATACCATTAATTCAGCCTGAAATTCAGTATAGCTGTTATATCTATAAATCTAAGTATCATTCAAGTGTATTGAATCGATTTTTGGATTTAATTAATAAAATGAAATAAAAAGAATTTTTTGGGGTAAAGCTAAGAGGAGATGGTGGTGGGAGAAGGATTCGAACCTTCGAAGTCTGTGACGGCAGATTTACAGTCTGCTCCCTTTGGCCGCTTGGGTATCCCACCAACATTAAATTGTTTTGCTGTCCGTGACAGCGGGCGCAATAATACCAAATACCTGAGATCTGTAAAGCGCTATTTTACTAAAAACAGACTGACTGCTGTAAAATTGTGCGTATCGTTCGAGCTTTATGCGCTATCGTATTGATTTTAAGCAATATCATCTCTATTAGTAAGAGATAAAAAATAAACCGCGATATGTTTTATATCGCGGTTTACATTTAGATAGTCACACTGTTTGCGTTATTAGTGACAGAAAACTTATAAAATGATTGTTCTGTTACCGTAAACGAAGACACGTTGTGAAAGTACCCAATATAAAGCATGGCTAAGAACATTCTTTTCAACATCTCGACCGGCTCTCATCATATCTTCAGCAGAAAACGTATGGTCAACATTAATCACATTTTGAGTGATGATTGGGCCTTCATCTAAATTATCATTTACGTAGTGTGCTGTTGCACCAATGATTTTCACACCGCGCTCATAAGCCTGATGGTAAGGGCGTGCACCAATAAAGGCAGGTAAGAAAGAGTGGTGAATATTGATAATTTGATTCGGGAAGTTTTGTACAAATGCAGGTGTTAATACACGCATGTATTTTGCGAGTACAACATAATCAGGTTTGTATTGATTAATTTGTGCAATTAACTTTTCATCATGCTGATCACGGGTTAAGCCTTCATGGCTAACAAGATGGAAAGGAATACCAAATTGTTCTACTAGATGTTTTAACGTATCGTGATTACCAATGACGGCGGCAATTTCTACATCCAAATCACCAAATGCACTTTTCATTAATAAGTCACCCAAGCAGTGTGCTTCTTTTGTCACCATAATGACAATGCGACGACGACCTGCGGTATTTAATTCACGTTTTGAGCCTTGTGGTAAGGCATCATCTAAATCTGCAAGAAAGGTTTCATCATTAAAGATACCTTCAAGCTCGGTGCGCATAAAAAAGCGACCTGTACGATGATCAACAAACTCACTATTTTGAACAATATTTAATTGATGTTTGTAGCAAATATTCGTGATTTTAGCGATAAGTCCTTTTGCATCAGGGCAAATAGTACGCAGTATTTTTTTTTGAGTATTTTGGTGTTGCATGTATGGATAAATCCTTTCTTTTACTTCTGTGTTTGCAGTTATTTGATGTTATTTTCACAACATTTTTTGTATTTACGTCCTGAACCACAAGGGCAGGGATCGTTTCGCCCCACTTTCGGTTTCACACCGTCAATATAAAACCAACAGTCATCTATTTTTAGAAAACGAGAGCGTTCATGTAAGTACTGTTTATCATCGGCATTTCTTTCAATAAAGCAAGCCGAGAATTCAACATATGCCTCATTTTTATTTGTGCTTACTTGCGATGAGATAACATTGAGTCCAAGCCATTGTGTATTTGGAAAGCCAGAAACTAATTCATCATGCAAGGAGACAACACGACAAGAGGGATGCCACGTCTTGATTAAGTAATCAGCATTATGTTTAACGAACGCGCTATAACGCGAACGCATCAATGCTTCTGCTGTTGGGGCGTTCTTTTGACCTAAATGGTAAGGCTCACAGCAATTCGAGTAGAATAATTGGCTATTACAGGGGCATAAACTTGACAAAATAATGTCCTAACTCACGTTATCAGTATGACGATTTCCCATAGATTGAAAAAAGTAATGATTGGGAATAATTAACGTCAATGTTGAACTAAACTAATAATGTAGCGCTAATTAATCAGCATGTGAAACGATAGTTACCGGAGTCACCAATGAATAAAGCCTTAGTGGGTAAAAAAATCTTAATAATTGATGATGAGGTCGTTTTTCGCACCATGTTGACGGAATATTTCTCACATGAGAAGGCTTGCGTTTATACAACAGATAACGGTAGCCAAGCATTATCTTTATTAGAAGGGGGATTGCTTCCTGATCTTATTTTATGTGATATCCGTATGCCAGTAATGAATGGTCCCACTTTTTTATGTCATCTTGAACAACGTAAATTGGCTATTCCTGTTATTGCTATTTCATGTACAGATAATATGGCTGAAGTAGATGATATGTTGCGTTTAGGGGCACAAGAGATTTTTCTTAAGCCAATAACACATCTTGAGAAATTAAAACAAAAAGTCATTGAAGTATTATGCCCTGGCTTTTTTGAATCAGTATTAATAGAAGGTATACATTTAGAACCACTTTGGAATAGCTTACGAAAAGATACCCATTATATTCAATCGTTCATAAAACAGATGCAACCACAGGTTAAGCAGATTGTTGCGGGATATTGTGTTAATTATCGTCAATTAAATGATATTGCTAAAATGGGTTTATTATTTGATATTGCGGCTTTATCCGAAGATCAAATTATCTTCTATTGTGTCGATATATCGAGAGATGATGAAAATGGGCTTTTGGTCGCTTTACTCTTACGGGTTGTTTTTAATGATGTATTAAAGTCATCAGAAAAAATACGATCTTTACCAAGTATGTATAATATGTTGAATAAACTAAATAAAATGCTTAATGAGATTGGGGTAAAAGGACAATTTCCTATAACACTAGGATATTATCATACGCAGAAAAAAATATATTATTAGCCTCAGCAGGTTTAAAAGCTGAAATAAAAACAGAAAGTAAAAAATTTGAATTAAATAGCGGTGTTCCCTTAGGTACATTGCAACTTTTATATATTAATCAAGTAAAATGTGAGGGAACAAATTGGCAATGTAAAATTTGGGATAACACAAACCAGATTAAATTAATGTTTTCCCCTATCTATAAAAGTTAAATTTAGATTAAATAAAAACAGAATATCGTGCATATATTAAACATAAATGAAGAACTATCTCAATTAACGGGTAGGACTCTGTTTATCCTTAGATATTAGCTGGTATACTCTGGCGATTATTTTTAATTGTACCCATTCACATCTGAAAGTAGAACGGTACGAATTGCAGGAGAAGTATAATGTCATCAGCAGTGCGTAAAGTTAGAAAAGCGGTGATCCCTGTTGCTGGATTAGGAACACGAATGCTACCTGCAACCAAGGCAATTCCAAAAGAAATGTTGCCAGTGGTTGATAAGCCTCTTATTCAATATGTGGTGAATGAATGTATTGCCGCAGGTATTAATGAAATTGTACTTGTTACACATTCATCTAAAAATTCAATTGAAAACCATTTTGATACAAGTTTTGAATTAGAAGCAATTTTAGAAAAACGAGTAAAACGCCAGTTATTAGAAGAAGTACAAGGCATTTGCCCAAGCCATGTCACTATTATGCAAACTCGTCAGGGAATAGCGAAAGGATTAGGCCATGCCATTTTATGTGCTAAGCCATTAATTGGTGATGAACCTTTCGCTGTTATCCTGCCTGATGTTATTTTAGACAGATACAGTGCTGATTTAACGAAAGTTAACTTAAAAGAGATGCTTTCTCATTTTGAGCGTTCAGGCGCAAGTCAAATCCTTGTTGAGCCTGTTCCTGAAGATGAAGTCTCTAATTATGGTATTGTTGATTGCATGGGTGAAAACTTATTCCCAGGTGATAGCAAACCAATTACTCGTGTTGTTGAAAAACCTAAGAAAGAAGAAGCACCTTCGAATTTATCTATCGTAGGGCGTTATGTGTTATCTGAAAGTATTTGGCCACTATTAGCGAGAACAGCACCTGGTGCCGGAGATGAAATTCAGTTAACGGATGCGATTGCAATGCTGATTGAAAAAGAAGCTGTTGAAGCTTATCACCTGCAAGGGAAAAGCCACGATTGTGGTAATAAATTAGGGTATATGAAAGCCTTCGTAGAGTACGGAATACAGCACGAAGAGTTCGGTGAAGACTTTGCACAATGGCTAAAATCATTAAAGATACAGTGAAATAAAGCCCATTAATAATCATTTATATGGTTAATCTCATTGTATAATTCTTATAAATGAATGATGCATAATAAGCTGATATTTTATGAGAAAAGCTAGATAAAGTGATTGTAAGAGATTAAGGTATGGCTCAATGCATTTAGTATTGAGCCATGTTGATTTCTGTAATGTATGACGATGTTAAGCGTTATGATGTTTAATCTAGGTGATATTAAGCATGATAGCGTTGACATGAAAAATAAATTATTGGGTTATTGAGTAATAATATGAAAATATTGGTAACAGGTGCTGCGGGTTTTATTGGCTATCATATGAGCCAGCGTTTAATCGAAATGGGTTATCATGTTGTCGGAATAGATAACATGAATGATTATTATGATGTGCGTTTAAAAGAAGCTCGATTAGCTAAATTACAACAGCTAGAAAAATTCCATTTTGAGAAACTTGATATCGTTGACTCAGCAAAAGTGGCTCAATTATTTGCATCACACCAATTTGACCGAGTTATTCATTTAGCTGCTCAACCAGGTGTTCGCTATTCAATTGAAAACCCAATGGCATATATTGATGCGAATATTGTTGGGCATATTAATATATTAGAAGGATGTCGCCATAATAAAGTCGGACATCTTATCTATTCCTCTTCAAGCTCGGTTTATGGTTTAAATCAGAAACAGCCTTTCTCAACAGAAGATAGTGTTGATCACCCAGTTTCATTATATGCGGCAACAAAGAAAGCCAATGAGTTAATGTCTCATAGCTATTCACATTTATATCAATTACCGACAACAGGATTACGTTTCTTTACGGTATATGGTCCTTGGGGACGTCCTGATATGGCATTATTTAAATTTACGAAGGCAATGCTAGCTGGCGAACCTATTGATGTTTATAACAGTGGAAATATGACGCGTGATTTCACTTATGTCGATGATATTGTGGGATCTGTTGTTCGATTAGTTAATGTTGTACCAGAAGCAGATGAAAACTGGACAGTAGAGAAAGGTGAAACGTCTTCAAGTTCTGCTCCTTATAAAATCTATAATGTGGGTAATGGGCAGCCAACCAAATTGATGGCATTCATTGAAGCGATAGAAAAGTCACTAAATATTAAAGCTAAATTGAATTTAATGCCAATGCAAGATGGTGATGTGCTTTCTACTTGTGCTGATTGCCAAGACTTGTTTGAGACAATAGGTTTTTCGCCGAATACCGAAGTAGAATATGGCGTAAAACAGTTTGTTGATTGGTATTTAAGTTATTATAAAAATTAATAATATTAGTTTAATTGGATCAAAGAAAAAAGGAGCTATAAAAGCTCCTTTTTCATTATAAATAAAAATAAATAACGCAGTTATTACATTTTTTATTTTCGCTTACCCACATTTAATACAAACAACATCAGCACATATTAAAATTAAACGCTTGTTTAATTAAATGAGGTAAACAAGAAAATACCCTTTTAATTATTTAAAAGGGTATTTCAAATAGAGTATTGACTTAAATTACAGCAGGAAATCGTCTAATGATTTGCCTTCTTCATCAATAGCACGTTTGATTACTGCTGGTGTACGACCTTGGCCTGTCCAAGTTTTAGTTTCACCATTTTCATCAACGTAAGAGTATTTAGCAGGGCGAGCTGCACGTTTAGCACGGCCTGTTTTATTAACAGCACTTGCTTCAAGTAAGTCTGTTGGATCAATACCGGCTTCTTCTAACATTTCACGGTATTTTTGTAATTTTTGAACACGTTCTTCTTCAGCTGCTTTTTCTAATGAGAATTCTTCACGACGCTCATTAACGACAACTTCGAGTTTCTCCAGCATTTCTTCTAAAGTTTCTAAAGAAGTTTCTCTTGCTTGTGCACGGAGAGTACGGATGTTATTTAATATTTTTAAAGATTCGCTCATTTTCCTGGTCTCAAATAAATGTTGTTGGCTGATGTAATACTAATAATAGATTGCTATTTAAATTTCTGCAATACCTAAATACAAACCTTACGTAAAATTTCTTTTTTTTAAACTAATATCTCAACGAAAAAAATAATAAAAGTTGAGGCATCTTTAGTCAATAAAGGAAATATTAGTAAGGAAATGCATCTTTTAACTGATGATAGCGCTAATGCTAAAGAATAGAAAGCTTTGTTCATTTTTTTATAATAACGGACTTTTTTCTAAAAATGGAATCGGACTAACTTTCATACTTTAATAAAGGTATATCAAGGTGTGTTTTAATATGTTAAGTACTTATTAAAGCTATTTATTTTTTAAGCAAAAATTAGCATTAACAACGAAGTTCATCTTTCGGTAGTATATCTAGAATAGAAATAAAGGTAATAAATACTTGTTATGGATAACTTGTAGAATGTTTATGTTAGACTGTCGCTCGTGAAAATAAACACTATTTAAGGAGTGAGCTGATGGCTCAACTTTATTTTTATTATTCAGCCATGAATGCTGGAAAATCAACATCTTTATTGCAATCCTCTTATAACTATAATGAACGAGGAATGCGTACATTGATTTTCACTGCGGCTATTGATACACGCTTTGCAAAGGGGAAGATTAGCTCAAGAATAGGATTAAGTGCGGATGCATTACTCTTTAGTGATGATATGAATATTCGCGACGTTATTGTTGCTGAGCATAACAAACAGCCTATTCACTGTGTATTGATTGATGAATGCCAATTTTTAAGTAAGGCACATGTCGAACAACTTTGCGAAATAACGGATACCTATGATATTCCCGTTCTCACTTATGGATTAAGAACGGATTTTAGAGGTGAGTTATTTACAGGTAGTGCTTATTTATTAGCATGGGCTGATAAACTGGTAGAACTTAAAACAGTATGTTACTGCGGTAGAAAGGCAAATAAAGTATTACGTTTAGATGATAAAGGAAATGTACTGAGTGATGGTGCTCAAGTTGAAATAGGTGGAAATGAAAAATATGTTTCAGTCTGCCGTAAGCATTATACGCAGGCAACGCTAAAAGGGTGTATTGAACAAGAGTAACCTTTTCAATTTCCCTCTTTTACTAATTTGTCAGAGTGAAAGAGGGGGATGAAATAAGAATTCAAATAAAGTGTTATATTACGTAATACTAAAAAATACTTATATATTTTTAATTTTTAGCCAATTTATTGGCTTTTTTTATATCAAATTGCGGTGAGTTTGATTTTCGTCTGTGACGAGATGTTATTTTTTGATGGGGAAATTTATTTATTTCATTATCATTAATCAAAAAAGACATAATCAAATATACGTAAGGTGTTTGTTTTGTGATGTCGATATTGTTTTTTACAAATGATAAGAGAGATAGACATTTGATGCATTTATATTATTCATAGTTTAATAAAATTGAATAAAGATAGTCATGAAATACTGAAAAAATATTTCTTTTATCTATGGTTTGTATAATGAAACATTTATATCGGGTCTTATAGATGCTGATTATAGGATGCTTAATTTGTTATTGAATAAATAAAGCACTTCACTTTATGCCTGTCAATACGGATAAACAGGCTCCTTTTATACTCCTAAAGGAGTAATTTCTATGTGGAAAGCACAAATAGCGACCTTTATTACGTTCGCCAGCTAGCAAGCCTCATTTCGATAATATTTTATTGAAATTATGTTTTTTATAAATCCAATGTAGCTAGGGATATAAAATATTTATATTTCTATATTTTGATCACTAATTAATAATCAAAATGATGAAGTCTATTTATTTTTATCGGATAAGAAGAAAAGCACGATTGTAAATCGTAAAGCGAACACAATAGCTTCACATATCGTTATAGTCATTTTATGAAGAAAATAAGGTAAGAATGAAATAATTATACCAACTAATGAAAGAGGAAAAGAGTTTGATGCGCCTTGTAATCATCTCTAAGGCATTTTTTATAATATGGTAATGCGATGGTATGACTTGAATGATAAGTTGTTCAGCGTCTTTTTTAGAGCTAATTATGAACGCATAAAGGAAGACACTATTTTTATAGTAAAAACCAAACTTTTTAACTAGGTGTAAATACCTATAATTTATGACTGAATAGTGACTTATCCCGCCTTATTCCTCAATCTCAGAAATCAGTAGCAAAATGCATATAAACAAATGATCAGCCATAAAAAAACCCAGCCATAGGACTGGGTTTCTATTTAAGAACAAATAACCGAAATATCGAGGATCACATTAACACAGTGTGTTTCGATTATTTTTTACTGCTTTTTTTAGCTGGTTTTGCTTCTTCTTTTACTTCAACAACGGGATGCTCATTAAATTCACGACCGTAGTAAGAATCTAATAACAGTTGTTTCAGTTCAGAGATCAGTGGGTAACGTGGGTTAGCACCAGTACATTGATCATCAAACGCATCTTCAGATAATTTATCAACTCTTGCTAAGAAATCACTTTCTTGAACACCAGCTTCACGAATAGAAGATGGAATGCCTAATGAAGATTTCATTTCTTCTAACCAAGCTAACAATTTTTCAATTTTAGCAGCAGTACGGTCACCTGGTGCTGAAAGTTCTAAGTGATCAGCAATTTCTGCATAACGACGACGTGCTTGAGGACGGTCGTATTGGCTAAATGCAGTTTGTTTTGTTGGGTTGTCATTAGCGTTATAACGAATAACGTTTGAAATTAATAACGCATTAGCTAAACCGTGAGGAATATGGAACTCAGAGCCTAATTTATGCGCCATTGAGTGACAAACACCCAAGAATGCGTTAGCAAAAGCAATACCTGCAATAGTTGCCGCATTATGAACACGCTCACGAGCAACAGGGTTTTTTGCGCCTTCATGATAACTTGCAGGCAGATATTCTTTCAGTAATTTTAATGCTTGCAGTGCTTGCCCATCAGAATATTCGTTCGCTAATACAGAAACATAGGCTTCTAATGCGTGAGTTACAGCGTCTAAACCACCAAATGCACACAGAGATTTAGGCATATTCATAACAAGGTTTGCATCAACGATAGCCATATCTGGGGTTAATGCATAGTCTGCTAATGGATATTTTTGGCCTGTTTCGTCATCAGTTACTACCGCAAATGGTGTTACTTCAGAGCCAGTACCTGATGTTGTTGTGATAGCAACCATTTGTGCTTTCACACCCATTTTCGGGAATTTGTAAATACGTTTACGGATATCCATAAAGCGTAATGCTAATTCTTCGAAATGAGTTTCAGGGTGTTCATACATAACCCACATGATTTTCGCCGCATCCATTGGTGAACCACCACCTAATGCGATGATCACATCAGGTTTAAAGCTGTTCATTTGTTCTGCGCCTTTACGCACAATACTTAATGTAGGATCGGCTTCAACTTCAAAGAAGACTTCTGTTTCAACGCCAAATTTTTTCAGTACGCGAGTGACTTCATCAACATAACCATTGTTGAATAAGAAACTGTCGGTCACGATAAAGGCACGTTTTTTACCGTCAGTCGCAATCTCTTCAAGAGCGATAGGTAAACAGCCACGGCGGAAGTAAATAGATTTTGGAAGTTTATGCCACAACATATTTTCTGCTCTTTTCGCCACGGTTTTAGTGTTGATAAGGTGTTTTGGCCCTACGTTTTCAGAAATGGAGTTACCACCCCATGAACCGCAACCTAATGTTAGAGAAGGAGCAAGCTTAAAGTTGTATAAGTCACCAATACCACCTTGAGATGCTGGAGTATTGATTAAAATACGAGATGTTTTCATTTTGTCGCCGAAGTAGGCAACATGTTCAGGACAGTTATCTTGGTCTGTATATAAGCAAGAAGTGTGACCGATACCACCCATCTCAACTAATTTTTCAGCTTTTAGCACCGCATCTTCAAACGATTGAGCATGATACATGGCTAATAGTGGAGATAATTTCTCGTGAGCAAATGGTTCTGCTTCTGTTGTTTCTTTGACTTCACCAATTAAAATTTTGGTATTTACAGGTACTTCAATGCCAGCCATTTCAGCAATTTTTGTTGCAGGTTGACCCACGATAGCTGCGTTTAAGTTACCGTCTTTTAAGATGATGTCTTGAACAGCTTTTAATTCTTTACCTGTCAGCATGTAACCGCCATGAGTTGAGAAACGCTCACGAACTTGTTTGTAAATGCTGTCAACAACGATAACAGATTGCTCTGATGCACAAATTACGCCGTTATCGAAAGTTTTAGACATTAAGATTGAAGCCACTGCACGTTTGATATCAGCAGAATCATCAATAACCACTGGTGTATTACCTGCACCAACACCGATAGCTGGTTTACCAGAACTATACGCTGCTTTAACCATGCCTGGACCACCTGTCGCTAAGATCAGGTTAATATCATCATGGTGCATTAACGCGTTAGATAGGGCAACAGAAGGCTCATCAATCCAACCGATAATATCTTTTGGTGCGCCAGCAGCGATAGCTGCATTTAAGACGATTTCAGCTGCACGGTTTGTCGCTTCTTTTGCACGAGGGTGTGGAGAGAAGATAATACCATTACGTGTTTTTAAGCTAATTAATGCTTTAAAAATCGCAGTAGAAGTTGGGTTAGTTGTTGGTACGATACCACAGATGATCCCAATAGGTTCAGCAATGGTTATTGTGCCGTAAGTCAGATCTTCAGATAAGATACCGCAGGTTTTTTCGTCTTTATACGCATTGTAGATGTACTCAGAAGCAAAGTGGTTTTTAATCACTTTATCTTCAACGATACCCATACCAGACTCTTTAACAGCCAATTTTGCAAGAGGAATACGGGCATCAGCGGCAGCTAATGCAGCAGCACGGAAAATAGCATCAACTTGTTCTTGAGAGAAGTTAGCAAATTCACGTTGAGCTTTTTTTACACGAGCAACCAAATCATTGAGTTCAGTAACGTTAGTTACGGACATAAAGAGACTCCTGATAAAATGTTAAATTTTTTAAGCAAATTAGCCGTTATCGTCATAACTAATAAGAATAGCTTAGATAGATGATAATGTGCTTATTTCAGTAATAATTATAAGAGGGCATAATTTGCTTAAAAAACTTAAAAAAAACAATAATAAAGGTAAATATATTTTCGAAGTAACCCTCTTTCTTCGAATGGTAACAGCTTACCATCTTTCTAATTAATTAACGTGATGTATGTCACAAAATTAGCAAGCTGACACCTTTCAGCAAGGCTATTTATGAGAATGATTCTTATATGAAATAAATATTCAACGATTTTTTTGTCGTATACTCTATTTCGATATAAAATTAAACCACTAGGTTTTGATCAGTTTACAAGAGAATATTTTAGGTAAAAACTTGTTAACTAATAGAATTAACTGGTTTATTGATTTAAAGTAACGCGCATTTTTTGGAGTTACTCTATCTTTTATAGAATAATTCGCATGTTTATTAGCCAAGAAGGGGCTTTTCATGGGGTCACTGCTGGATTTATCCGGTTATATTAAATTTTTTGTCGGTCTTTTTGCGATTGTAAACCCAATTGGTATTTTGCCTGTCTTTATCAGTATGACGAGTTATCAAACTGATGCAGGGCGTAACAAAACAAACTTAATTGCGAATGGCTCCGTTGCAATTATTTTAGTTTCTTCTCTGTTAATCGGTGATTCTATACTGAGTATTTTTGGTATTTCTATCGACTCGTTTCGTATAGCAGGGGGAATACTGATTGTTACTATTGCAATGACAATGATAAATGGGCGTTTAGGGGAAGATAAACAAAACAATCAAGAACGAAACGAATCCGCAGTACGTAATAGTGTTGCAGTTGTACCTTTAGCATTACCATTAATGGCAGGGCCTGGAGCAATCAGTTCTTGTATTGTGTGGAGCTCTCGCTGGGAAGGCTTTACTAACTTTTTAGGATTAGCCGCAACCAGTATCTTTTTTGCATTCTGTTGTTGGTTACTTTTCCGTAGTGCAACATTATTAGTGAAATATTTAGGGCAAACAGGCATTAACGTCGTTACTCGTATAATGGGCTTATTATTAATGTCGTTAGGTATTGAATTTATTGTGACCGGATTACGTTCTATTTTCCCGGGCTTATTAGTGTAAACACAGCGCAGTGCTATTAAAAGAGCAGTATGAATCACTCAAATACTGCTCTGCTCCTTTCTTCACATCTGTTTTTCTTTTATTTCAATCAAGGCGATGTATCCCTTTTGATAAAGCTTTTCGATCATAATGTTGTGTTAACTCACCATTTTCCATGAGTGCGGCTCTATCAGACATATGAGCAATCACATCGGCATCATGGCTTACTAATAAATATGTCATATGATGCTGTTTTTTCAGTGTGTTAAGCAGGTTTAAGATCTCGGCTTGTACTGACATATCTAGTGCTGAAGTTGGCTCGTCTAAAAGTAATAATTGAGGTTGTAATAAAAGGGCTCTCGCAATAGCGACACGTTGGCGCTGTCCACCAGAAAGTTGATGAGGATAACGACTTGTTACATCCGCAGGCAAACCAACTTGGGCTAATGCTTGCTCAATCGTATCTTTGTCAAAAGGAATTTGATGGATTTTTAAAGGCTCAGAAAACGCCCGTTCAATACGGTGTTGAGGGTGTAAAGAGGCGTAGGGATCTTGAAATACCATTTGTATATTACGGCGTAATGTCCCTTGAAAACGTTGTCGAGGTTTAATAGTTTGCCCTAAAAGCGATATATTACCTTGCCAATGGGGCAATAACCCAGCAATTACACGTAAAACAGTCGACTTTCCACAGCCAGAACGACCTATTAAGCTAAAGGTTTCACCTTGTTGAACATGTAAATTAATTCCTTTTACAACGTGCTTGGCTTGTTTACCTTGCTCAAATTGAACATGTAAATCATGAATATCAATTAGCATGATGTATTCCCTTGAAATTAAGCATTCTATCTAATACGGGCAATTGAGTGCCATAAGTGCTTGCATTGGGTCTACATGTCCAAAGTGTACGTGTATAAGGATGCGTGGCGGTAGGTAAGTCTTTGGCACTAAGTTCATCGACTTGTTCGCCTTGGTACATCACCATGACACGTTCGCAATATTCGGCAACAAGGGGCAAGTCATGGCTAATTAGCAATAAGCCCATATTACGTTGTTCACACTGTGTGGTGATCAGTTCAAGGATTTGATGGCGAAGCTGAGCATCAAGTGCCGATGTCGGTTCATCGGCAATTAAAATAGTAGGGTTATTAATTAGCGCAATAGCTATCATTGCTCGTTGCCCCATACCACCTGATAATTCACCGGGATAGCGATAAATATTCTGTTCAGGTAAACCAACAGACAGCAGTGTATCGATGATAAGTTGGCGTCTATCTTGGCGCGAAAGTTTTTGATGCTGTTTTACGGTTTCTTCTACTTGTTGATAAATGGTTTTTACAGGATTTAAGGCGTAACGAGGATCTTGTAGTACCATTGAAATTGTATTACCTCGAATGTTATTCCATTGGCGAGACGAGAAATCCAATAGATTACTTCCTTGCAAGCTTAGTTTATCTGCGCTGACTTTTCCCGGCTGACGAACTAATCCCATTAATGCACGAGCGGTCATTGACTTGCCTGAGCCTGATTCGCCAACAACTGCCAAACGCTCTTGCCCTAAAGTGAAAGAGACATTATTGACCACTCTTGCCTTTGGGAAATCAATACAGAGGTTATTTACTTCAATTAATGGTGTTTTATTCATGGGTATCTCCCAATACATCGCGTAATCCATCACCCAATAAATTAAATGCCAGACTGCTGATTAAAATTGCTGTACCCGGAATAGCGGCAACCCACCATTGATCAAAAATAACAGGCATGCCTTCTGCGATCATTGCTCCCCATTCCGCCATCGGTGGGCGAGCACCTAATCCCAGAAAACCCAATCCTGCTGCCGCGAGGATAATCACCGCTAAGTTCAGCGCTAAACGAACAATGGCTGAAGGTAAACACAGGGGTAAAATATGTCCCCATAACAGTCGGATACCCTTAATTCCCATCATTTCAGCTGCAGCAAGATAATCACTATTGCGTAAATGTTGAATTTCACTGCGCGATTGTCGCGCATAAGCTGGCCATGCAGTTAAAGCCAGTGCTAATGCACCATTGAGTAGGCCAGGGCCTAACATTGCGACAAAAGCGAAAGCGAGAATAAGGGAAGGCATTGACATCACAATATCGGTGAAGCGCATTAAAATACGTTCAGTCCAACCACCGTAATATCCAGATAAAATCCCAATCAATAATCCTAAAGGTAACGTAATAAGCGCCACCAGTCCCACTAAGCCTAGCATGGGGCGAGTACCATAGATAAGGCGAGAAAGAATATCGCGCCCATAATTATCTGTGCCTAACCAATGTTCAGCATTGGGCGCTAATAAACGTTGGGCTGCATGTTGCCAATTTGGATCATAAGGGGCTAGCCAAGGTGCAAAAATCGCAATAATTAACAGTAAAATGAGCAACGATAAACCGATAAATGCGGAAGGCGAACGCGCTATTTTTCTTAAAAATGAGGATGACATTAGCGGAGCCTCGGATCAGTCAAACGAATAACGATATCGGTCATATTATTAATAAAGACAAAGCATAAACCGATAATTAAAGTACCGCCCATAATGGCTGTGGTATCACCCGCAAAAAGCGCTGTTGTGAGATATCGCCCAATTCCTGGCCAAGAAAAGACCGTTTCTGTCAATACGGCACCTTCTAACATGCCAGTGTAAGACAGGGCGATAATAGTCATTAAAACACCACGAATATTAGGCAGTACGTGATAAAAAAGAATACGCAACTCGCCAATACCTTTTGCTCTTGCTAACGTGACATACTCTTTATTCATCTCGTTTAAGCAGGCTGAGCGAGTTAAGCGAGTGATAGAAGCTAAGGCAAAATACGCTAATAGAGAAACTGGTAAAATAAGGTGCGATAACGCATTAAAAAAAGCATCTTTATCGCCAGCTAATAATGTATCAATTAATGCAAAACCCGTTATGGGTTCAATGGTGAATTGATAGATATCGTCTAATCGTCCGGGACCAGCAGTCCATTGCAATGTGGCGTAGAAGATCAATAACAAAATCAAACCTAGCCAGAAAATAGGGACTGAACTACCTAATAACGTCAGAATTCGCAAAATAAAATCGAGGGGAGTTCCCACAAATCGCGCACATAAAACGCCGAATAAAATTCCGAGACTGGCACCAATCAGTAATGCAACAGTTGCTAATTCCAATGTCGCGGGGAAAGTCGCTAACAAATCATCAAGAACAGGCTGGCCTGTTGATGTCGCGGTACCTAAATGTCCTTGCAGCAGTGCTTCCACATAGTGAAAAAACTGCATGTAGATAGGTAAATCCAGCCCTAACTCATGTTTTACTTGGTTGTAGGTTTCGAGGCTTGCGTGATCACCGACAATTTGTAAAACAGGGTCGACGGGGGAAAGTGCAGAAAGCGTAAAAGTGATGACAAGAAGCCCTAAAAGAGTCAGCACCAGTGTCAATATTCCTTGAGCAAAGGTAATTAACTGACCTTTTAGACGAAAAGGTAACGTCATAGCAGTATTCATACAGCAATAGCCTAGTGAAATGACAAAAAATAGACCATCCACAGTAACATGACTGTGGATGGTTTCAGAAAAAATATTACTTAGTTACTTTGTCATAATAGACCATATCTGCATTTAGACCTTGTGCATAACCTTTGACGTTATCGCGCATGACGATTTGGTTTTTACCTTGGTCGATAAACACATAAGGTGAGCTACGTTGTAACTCTTTTTGCATTTCAGTATAGAGCGATTGACGTTTTGTTTTGTCCGCTTCATTAAGTGCTGCCAATGTTTGCTGACTTAATTCAGGAATTTTCCAGCCATTTAACCAAGCAACAGTGTTGGATTGTCCGTCATTATAAGCAAAGGCACTGGCATTTGAGTGAGCATCAAAATAATCAGGGATCCAAAAGCGGATCGCTGCTTGATGTTGTTTAGCGCGCACACGACTATACACTTGGCTACCCGCAGCAGGTAATAAATCAACTTGTACACCTGCTTGAGCAAAACTTGCTTGAATGGATTGCGCCACAGTGATGTAAGGGACTTTATTTTCTACATCTAACGTAAAGCGTGCATTGGTAATGCCTGCTTTAGCTAAAATTGCTTTGGCTTTTTCTGGATCAAACGTAAATGGATTATCTTTTAATGCGCCCGGTAAACCTACAGGTAAAAAACTTTGGTGAATAAAATACTGACCACGCATTAAGTCTTCAGTAATACCTTTGTAGTCAATTAAATAGCGCGAAGCTTCCCAAAAAGCAGGGTTACTCAGTGCAGGATTTCCACTGGCAGTATTAAACACCATATACACTTGTTCAGCAGAAGGGATATCTAAAATTTTGATCCCTGCTTTGCCTGCTAATGCAGCAGTCTGGTCTGTGCCTAATTCGCGTGCAATATCTGCATCGCCTTTTTCAATTAGTAAGCGACGAGATGCGGGATCAGGCACGTTTTTAATAATAATATTTGCCATTTTAGGCGCGCCAGTTGGCGAAAGTGGGTTAGCTTCTAACACAATGGCTTGACGCGGTTGATAAGCGCGCATTTTGTATGCACCACTTCCTGCTGAATTCATTTTTAGCCAGCTATTACCAAAGTCATTATTTTTAACATGAGCAGAAACCAGCTTTTCATCAACAATAGAAGCAATCGGGGTTGAAAGGATATTTAGCACAACATCAGGGCTGACATCGGCAGTCCAGCGTACTTCCAATTCGTTATCACTGATTTTTTTTAGCAACGAATTGATGTTATCTGTTTTCCAACCCAAGACATTTAGAATAAAGGCAGGTGATTTATTCATGGTGATCGCACGCTGATAAGAGAAGATAATATCTTCAGGACGCACAGCGTTGCCCGATGCAAATTTTGCGTTGGGTTTAATTTTAAATACGATTGTTTTTTGTTCAGGATTTGCTTGCCAACTTTCAACTAAAATGGGTTCATTAATTTCTGGATTATCACGATTAGGTTGAACAATACGTTGGTATAAACTCGGTACAGTCTGAATACTCGATAACTCATTACTTTCAGCAGGATCAAGGCTGACAATATCATCAAGCCCTTGTACCACAATTAATGTATTAGCAGGTGTTGCTGCAAATGCCGGTACGGAAAGGGCACCCACAACGAATAATGATAATAATTTTGCTTTCATGAGACGCTCCCTGAAACGGTGTAGCTAAAGTCGTTATGTCAATAACTTATTAGTTATTACTTTGTGAAATTAACTTAGGCAAAACGTGACCAATGCGCAAAGTTTTAATTACGCTTACATATAACTCTTCGTTATAAGTGGCTAAAATTAATTATGGTAGAAGAATAATTAACCGCAAGAATAGGATGATGAAATACTCCTTTAGTAGTAACCCATTGACTATTAAGTTGTAGTAGCTGAATTGATTAAGCTGTATTTGATATTCATCAATATCCCTTATGAGTAGTTTCGTATTTTAGCCTTAGAAATCTTTAAATCTGAGGCAAAAATGAGCAAGAAAACACTCGCAATCATCGGTAATGGTATGGTGGGGCACCGTTATATCGAAGAGTTGATTGATAAAGGTGGCAATGAAGAATTTAATATTGTCGTCTTTTGTGAAGAACCTCGCGTTGCATATGATAGAGTCCATCTCTCCTCTTATTTCTCCCATCACACCGCAGAAGAACTCTCTTTAGTTAAACAAGGCTATTACGAAAAACACCAAATAGAAGTATTAATTGGTGAGCGTGTTATTACCATTAATCGTGACGAAAAAGTGGTACACACTAATACGGGGCGTTGTGTTAGTTACGATAAGTTAGTGATGGCAACGGGCTCTTATCCATGGGTTCCTCCAATTAAGGGAAATAACTCATCAGATTGCTTTGTCTATCGGACTATTGAAGATTTAAATGCAATCGAATCTTGCGCACGTATTAGTCGTAAAGGGGCGGTGATTGGTGGAGGACTTTTAGGTTTAGAAGCCGCTGGTGCGCTAAAAAGTTTGGGTATTGAAACTCACGTTATCGAGTTTGCACCAACATTAATGGCAGAACAGCTTGATGCATTAGGTGGTGAGCAACTTAAGCGAAAAATAGAGCGTATGGGTGTAAAAGTGCATACGTCTAAAAATACACAAGAAATATTATCGACGGGAGAAAGCGCACGTAAGACACTGCAATTTGCAGATGGTACTTCTCTTGAAGTTGACTTTATTGTGTTCTCCACAGGTATTCGCCCAAAAGATAAATTAGCTCGCCAATGTGATTTAGATATCGCACCAAGAGGCGGTATTGTTATTAATGATTATTGCCAAACAACCGATCCTGATATTTACGCCATTGGTGAATGTGCATCTTGGCAAAATAAAACGTTCGGCTTAGTTGCACCGGGCTACAAAATGGCGCAAGTAGCGGTTGATAATCTATTAGGTCATCACTCTGTATTCCAAGGCGCCGATTTAAGCGCAAAATTAAAACTTCTTGGTGTTGATGTGGGCGGTATCGGTGATGCTCACGGTCGTCAAGAAGGGTGTCGTAGTTATATTTATCTCGATGAAGGCAAAGAAATTTATAAACGCCTGATTGTCAGTGAAGATAACAAATACCTACTAGGCGCAGTATTAGTAGGCGATACAGAAGATTATGGCAATCTTTTGCAACTATCACTGAACACTATTGAATTACCAGAGCATCCAGACTCCTTAATTTTGCCTGCACATGCAGGAAGTAAGCCAGCAATTGGTGTTGATTCCTTGCCTGAAACTGCACAAATCTGCTCTTGTTTTGATGTGACAAAAGGCGACATTATTCAAGCAATTGAACGAGGATGTCATACAGTCGCTGCTATTAAGGCAGAAACCAAAGCGGGCACAGGGTGTGGTGGCTGTATTCCATTGGTGACTCAAGTTTTAAATGCAGAATTAGCAAAACAAGGTATCGAAGTTAATCACCATCTTTGTGAGCATTTTCACTATTCTCGCCAAGAGCTTTATCATCTTATTCGCGTAGAAGGGCTGAAAAGTTTTGATGAATTGTTGAAAAAACATGGTCAAGGTTATGGCTGTGAAATATGTAAACCAACAGTGGGTTCATTGCTTGCTTCATGTTGGAACGATTATATCTTGCGTGATGATTTAGTTGCTCTGCAAGATACTAATGATAACTTCCTTGCGAATATGCAAAAAGATGGGACTTATTCCATTATTCCTCGCTCTCCAGGTGGTGAAATTACACCCGCAGGCATTATTGCTATTGGGCAAATTGCTCAAGAATATAATCTATATACCAAAATTACTGGCTCGCAACGCATGGCGATGTTCGGTGCGCATAAACAGGATTTACCCGCTATTTGGGAAAAACTGATTGCTGCGGGTTTTGAAACAGGTCATGCCTATGCGAAAGCACTGCGCATGGTAAAAACGTGTGTGGGCAGCAGTTGGTGTCGTTTTGGCGTCGGTGATAGTGTCGGTTTGGGGGTTGCGTTAGAGCATCGCTATAAAGGCATTAGAACACCTCATAAGATGAAATTTGGTGTCTCAGGTTGCACCCGTGAATGTTCTGAAGCGCAAGGAAAAGATGTGGGGATTATCGCCACAGATAAAGGTTGGAACCTCTATTTTGGTGGAAATGGCGGTATGAAACCACGCCATGGTGATCTCTTTGCATCTGATCTCGATGAAGAAACTTTAGTACATTATATCGACCGTTTTATGATGTTTTATATTCGCACCGCCGATAAACTGCAACGCACTTCAGTGTGGCTAGATAATTTAGAAGGCGGTATTGAATATTTACGTGATGTCATTATTAACGACAAATTAGGCTTAAATGCACAGTTAGAAAAAGAACTGAAAGCCTTACAAGAACGTGTCGCTTGTGAATGGAAAGAAACAGTTGATTCTCCAAAAGCATTAAAACGTTTTGCCCACTTTATTAATAATCCAATGCCTGATCCGACTGTACAAACGGTAAAAGAACGTTTTCAACACCGTCCCGCACGTTTACATGAACGTATTGATATCAAAATGATCACTGAGGAGGCGCAATCATGAGCCAATGGATAGCTGTTTGCCAATTAGATGACATTACGCCAGGAACAGGTGTTTGTGCGCTGGTGGAACAAGATCACGTTGCCATATTTCGCCCTTATTCTGATGCACGTTTATATGCGTTAAGCAATATAGATCCCTTTGCACATTCGAGTGTTTTATCTCGAGGGCTGATCGCTGAACATGAAAATGAGTTGTATATCGTCAGTCCGCTGAAAAAACAGCATTTTCGTTTAACGGATGGTTTTTGCCTTGAAGATGAGAGTTTCTCGATCACCCATTTTGACGTCAAGGTTGAAGGCAATACTGTCAGCGTACGTAGCCGTAATGAATTATCTCAATAAATAGGGGAATGAATATGGATTACTTTCCAATATTCTGTCAGCTCAAAGATAAACCTTGTTTATTAGTGGGAGGGGGTGAGATTGCTGAACGTAAAGCCCGATTGCTTATGGAGGCGGGTGCTATTATTTCTGTTATCGCACCTTCGTTTACAGAGCAGTTTATACAGTGGCATTCTGAGCAAAAATTAAACTGCATCACTGGTGTATTTACTGCGGATCATCTATCAAGTAAGTGGCTTGTTATTGCGGCAACAGATAGTGAGCAAGTGAATCAACAGGTTTTTCAATCCGCGACAGAGAAACAGATATTTTGTAATGTGGTTGATTCACCAGAACAAGCCAGCTTTATTATGCCTTCTGTTATCGATCGTTCTCCTATTGTGGTGGCTATTTCATCGGGCGGAAAAGCCCCTGTGCTAGCGCGTATTTTGCGAGAAAAAATTGAGCAACTACTCCCAAATTATCTCGGTGCATTAGCGAAACTTGCGGGAAAATTAAGAGAAGAAGTAAAACACCGTTTTTCATCCATAAGTGCAAGACGTTATTTCTGGGAGCAATTTTTTGCAGATAAATCATTACAAGCTGAAATTGAAGCACAAAGAGACGGCGATATTGAGCAACGTATTAGCGCGCTATTATCTGAAAATCAGCAACCTCAAGGCAGTGTTGTTTTAGTCGGAGCAGGGCCGGGTGATGCTGGGCTAATGACTATTAAAGGGTTACAGCAGTGTCAACAAGCTGATGTGGTGGTTTACGATAGATTAGTATCTGATGAGGTAATGGCATTAGTCCGCAGAGATGCACAGCGTATTTATGTTGGTAAGCAAGCGGGTTTTCATTGTGTTCCTCAAGATGAAATCAATCAAATTTTAATCAAAGAAGCCGTAGCAGGAAAACGGGTGGTGAGATTAAAAGGAGGTGATCCCTTTATTTTTGGTCGAGGTAGCGAAGAGCTAGAAGCCTTGATTGAACATCATATTCCCTTTTCAGTGATCCCCGGTATTACCGCGGCTTCAGGCTGTACAACATATGCGGGTATTCCTTTAACGCATCGAGATTATGCACAAAGTGTCCGCTTTATTACTGGGCATGGCAAAGGATTAAACGAGGCTGAATGGCAATGTATTGCACAAGAAAACCAAACGTTAGTCTTTTATATGGGATTAAGTAAAGCCCGTTATATTCAGCAAATGCTACTTAGCCAAAATATGCGCGCAACCATGCCGATTGCGATTATTGAAAAGGGCACTTTAACCACACAAAAAGTGATTGTTGGTCAATTACGCCAACTGGCAGAGATGGCAGAAACAATGGAAAGCCCTGCACTGATTATTGTGGGGGAGGTTGTCACACTGAATGAGAAGCTACAATGGTTTCAATCCAAATCGGCTAAATAGCTGAAAAGAATTGATGATATCATTTTAAAATTAAAAACCTCTTTAATATTCGATATGTATATTAAAGAGGTTTTTTTATCTAACACATAGAAATATAAATGAAAAATTGTTTAATTACATTTCAATTAAACATTTAGATTAAAAATTAAAAACAAATAATAAAATTGAATATTTAATAATCTATAAATATGTTTAGACTAGAATCGTTATTCAGTCTAAAGATGAATTTATTGTTATTTTTAATTAATTTCAAAGAGAAACTCTTTACAAACAAAGCATCATAAAGTTCTGCAAGTCGGATAAAACCCATCCTAATTATATTAATTTTGTGAGCTAAGTAGGTTTTCTATCTATAAAACTTGCATGATGTTAATTTAATGTTTATTTGTTGTTTTGCTTCTCTCGATATATATTTTTTATTTTCTCAGGATAGAACTCTAGAGGGCTCAATAAAGTTAAGTGATAAGAATACCGCATTAATTGACAAAATTTACGATAAGTGTAAAAAAGAAGAGTGTTGGTATCATTTTTATCTTATTAATATCTTTAAACGTTTGAGAGCCACAAATATTACAATCAAAATTTAACAACGATACATATCGTTAATTGAGCGACCCCGCTATAAATTATTGTTTATTAGGAGAGGTACCCATGAAAAATAAAGTTACGTTAAAAACAGTGTTTCCACTCAGTATTATGTCACTTGTATTAACCTCCTTTTTTTCTCATGCCGTCACTCTTCCTGAAGGTACTATTCTGGCAAAACAACAGAATATTGTGATTAATAACGGTACTGAAGTTTCATCACTTGATCCGCACAAAGTAGAAGGCGCACCAGAAACTAATATTATTTTAAATTTATTAGAGGGGCTGACCTACGTTGGACCTAATGGTGAAAGCATGCCTGGCGTTGCACAACGCTGGGAAACTAATGATAACAAGGTGTGGACATTCTATTTGCGAGAAGACGCAAAGTGGAGTGATGGCACACCAGTTACAGCTGAAGACTTTGTTTATAGCTGGCGTCGAGTAGTAGATCCTAAAACAGGATCGCCTTATGCCAGTTATCTCGAATATGCTTATGTTGAAAATGTTGCAGATATTCTTAGTGGCAAAAAATCCCCTGAAACATTAGGTGTGAAAGCGATAGACGCTCACACTTTGCAAGTCAATTTAACCAAGCCAATCCCTTATTTAGTCGATATGGTCAGCCACACTCCGTTAAAGCCAGTTAAAAAAGAGATTGTTGAAAAATATGGCGTGAATTGGACTCGTCCTGAAAACTTTGTCGGTAATGGTGCTTATGTTATTGAAAATTGGGTGGTGAATGAAAAGGTGACTTTAAAACGAAATCCACTTTATTGGGATAATAAAAACACCATTATTGAGCAAGCCACATTTTTACCAATTAGTTCAGAAACCAGTGATATAAATCGCTACCGTAGCGGTGAAATAGATATCACTAATAGCGCTATTCCTCCTGTTCTTTATAGAAAAATGAAGCAAGAGCAGCCAGAGAATTTACATGTCACACCATATTTATGTACTTTCTATTATGAATTAAATAATAAAAAAGCCCCTTTTGATGATCCTCGTGTTCGAGAAGCCGTGAAATTGACTCTTGATAGAGAAGTCATTGCTGAAAAAATAATGGGACAAGGACAAATACCGGCTTATTCTTTTACTCCCTCTTTTATTGGCAATGGTAATTTTAAACCGCCTAAATGGGCTTATTGGACACAACAGCAACGTAATGAAAGGGCGCGTGAATTATTAAAAGAAGCGGGGTTTGATGGTCAAAATCCTCTGACTTTTACCTTGCTCTACAATACGTCAGATCAAAATAAACAGCAGGCAATAGCGGCCGCATCAATGTGGAAAAAAAGTATTGGTGCCAATGTGACGTTGCAAAACCAAGAGTGGAAAACGGCATTAGAAAACCGTAACCAAGGGAATTATCAAGTCGCGAGAGCAACATGGTGTGCAGATTACAATGAACCTACCTCGTTTTTAAACTCGTTTCTTTCCACAAGTAGCCTGAATACCGTTTTTTATGAAAATAATGATTACGATGATGCATTAAATAATGCCTCAATTGCTGTTGATAAAGGGGCTCGCCATCAACTCTATCAGCGCGCTGAAGCCTTGCTAGACAAGGACTCCGCGATAGTACCTGTCTATTATCGAGTCAGTGTTAGATTAGTTAGTCCAAAAGTAGGTGGATTTACAGGCAAAGACCCCTTTGATTATACGGACTTAAAGCGCTATTTTATAAAGGCAGATAACTAAAACTGGTAAATTATCGATATTCTATAGTTATGTGTGATTTGAATTATTAAAAGTGACTTAAAAAGTAGTTAACCAATAAAAAGCTACACAAAAAAGATAGCGGCATAAAAAATTATAATGCTATCAGGCAATTAAGCACTGATAGCAAATAAGCAAGATTGATTTATTTTTTTGTAAAAACAATAAGTTGTGTAAACCGTTCTAAAACACAACTGAACATCACAGAATGGTTGTCTAACAACCAGCTCACTAACTGGGAGTATTTTATAAGATGAGTAATTTAACTAAAAAGAGTGCGTTGGCGATTGCAATAAGCGCAATCTTTGGATTGTCAGCGCTAACGGCTAATGCCGCTGTTGTTCCAGACGGGGTAAAATTAGCTGAAAAACAAGTGCTCGTACGTAATAATGGCTCTGAACCACAATCACTTGATCCTCATAAAATCGAAGGTGTACCTGAGTCTGCATTAGCGCGTGATCTTTTCGAAGGCGTTACTATTGTTGGTCCAAATGGGGAAATTTTACCTGGCTCTGCAACCAGCTGGGAAAATAAAGATTTTACTGTTTGGACATTCAAAATTCGTGAAGGCGCTAAATGGTCAAATGGTGAACCTGTTACAGCACAAGATTTCGTTTATAGCTGGCAACGTTTAGCGGATCCTAATACTGCATCTCCTTATGAAAGCTATCTGCAATATGCGCATATCGTGAATATTGACGATATTATTGCAGGTAAGAAAAAAGCCACAGAATTAGGTGTTAAGGCATTAGATAACAACACATTAGAAATCACTTTATCTGAAGCAGTGCCTTATTTACCAAAATTATTAGCTCACTCCTCCATGTCGCCAGTTAACCAAAAAGTAATTGAAAAATTTGGTGAAAAATGGACACAACCTGCTAACTTCGTCGGCAACGGCGCTTATAATTTAAAAGACTGGACCGTCAACGAACGTATTGTTTTAGAACGTAGCCCAACTTATTGGGATAACAAAAATACTGTTATTGATAAAGTTACGTTCTTACCTATCTCATCAGAAGTCACTGACGTAAACCGCTATCGTGCGGGTGAAATCGACATGACATATAGCAATTTACCGATCGAACTTTTCCAAAAACTGAAAAAAGAGATCCCAGATGAATTGCGTATAAGCCCATATTTATGTACTTATTATTATGAAATTAATAATGAGAAAGCACCGTTTAATGATCCTCGTGTTCGTGAAGCGCTGAAACTGTCAATGGACAGAGATATCATCACTTATAAAGTGAAAAACCAAGGTGATATTCCCGCTTACGGTTTTACTCCGCCATTTACAGACGGAATTAAAGAGAGTAAACCAGAATGGTTTGCGACTTGGACACAAGAACAGCGCAATGAGAAAGCACGTCAATTGTTAGAAGAGGCGGGCTATAACAAAGCAAACCCACTGAAATTTAAGCTTCTGTACAATACTTCAGATCTTCATAAAAAAGTGGCAATTGCTGCTTCTTCAATTTGGAAGAAAAACTTAGGTGCAGATGTGTCTCTTGAAAACCAAGAGTGGAAAACGTTCTTAGATACACGTCACCAAGGAACTTATGATGTTGCGCGTGCGGGCTGGTGTGCAGATTATAACGAACCTTCTTCATTCCTGAACATGATGCTGTCTTACAGCAGTAATAATACTGTTCACTATAAAAACACAGAGTTTGACGCATTGATCAAAGAATCTTTACGTGTGAAATCTGATGACGAACGTGCCGCTATTTATCAAAAAGCTGAAGGCGTATTAGATAAAGATTCGGCCATTGTTCCACTTTACTACTATGTAAACACCCGTTTAGTTAAACCTTATGTGGGTGGTTATTCAGGTAAAGATCCATTAGATAATTTACATACTAAAGACTTGTACATTATTGCTAAGTAATCGGGCGAGACCTTGTCTTTTTTAAGGCAAGGTCTTTTTATCGTCACGCCTGAATAGGTTTGTGTTATAGGAACGGGCAATGCTCAAATTTATTTTTCGTCGCTTTTTAGAAGCGATACCGACTCTATTTATTCTAATAACAATTTCGTTTTTTATGATGCGCTTAGCACCTGGTAGCCCTTTTACAGGGGAAAGGAAACTTCCACCAGAGGTCATGGCAAATATTGAAGCGAAATATCACTTAAATGATCCCATTTATAAACAATACTTCGATTATTTAATTCAATTGTCGAAAGGGGATTTAGGGCCTTCTTTTAAATATAAAGACTACAGTGTAAACACCTTAGTCGGTAAAGCATTCCCTGTTTCAGCTAAATTAGGGCTGTCGGCATTTATTTTTGCCGTGATTTTAGGTGTGGGGGCAGGCGTGATAGCCGCACTGAATCAAAACACCAAATGGGATTATACCGTCATGACTTTTGCCATGACGGGAGTTGTAATACCGAGTTTCGTTGTTGCACCACTGTTTGTACTTATTTTTGCCATTACCTTAAGGTGGCTACCAGCTGGTGGCTGGAATGGCGGTGCGGTGCAATATATGTTGCTACCAATGATTGCACTGTCGCTTTCTTATATTGCCAGTATCTCGCGTATTACCCGTAGTTCAATGATTGAAGTATTACACTCAAACTTTATCAGAACGGCAAAAGCGAAAGGCTTGCCGATGAAAAGAATTGTGCTGCGTCATGCTTTAAAACCTGCGTTGCTACCTGTTATCTCTTATATGGGGCCTGCATTCGTCGGTATTATTACGGGCTCAATGGTTATTGAAACCATCTTTGGATTGCCAGGTATCGGACAATTATTCGTTAATGGTGCTTTAAACCGAGATTACTCATTGGTATTAAGCTTAACCATTATCGTAGGTGCATTAACAATTTTCTTTAATGCGATTGTCGATATTTTATATGCCGTTATTGATCCGAAAATTCGTTACTAATAGATACTGGAGCGCGTTATGTTATCACTGAAGGAAAACAGCGAAGCTCTGGGGAATTTCTCGGAGCAGCTAGATATTGAAGGCCGTAGTTTATGGCAAGACGCTCGTCGTCGTTTTATGCACAATAAAGCGGCAATTACGAGCCTTATATTACTTTTCTTTATTTTATTATTTGTCATTTTTGCCCCAATGTTATCGCCTTTTGTCTATGACGATACCGATTGGGAGATGATGTCAATGGCACCTGATTTTGCCTCTTCTCACTATTTTGGTACTGACTCATCTGGGCGTGACTTATTAGTCCGTGTTGCGATTGGTGGACGTATTTCATTAATGGTCGGTATAGCGGCTGCTTTTGTTGCCGTTATTGTTGGTACACTGTATGGCGCAATGGCGGGCTATATTGGTGGACGTGTTGACTCTGTGATGATGCGTTTACTGGAAATCCTAAACTCATTTCCATTTATGTTCTTTGTTATCTTATTAGTGACATTCTTTGGTCAAAATATCTTACTGATTTTCGTTGCTATCGGGATGGTATCTTGGCTCGATATGGCGCGTATTGTAAGAGGACAAACCTTAAGTTTAAAACGTAAAGAGTTTATTGAAGCTGCATTAGTTTGTGGTGTGTCATCACGCAATATCGTGTTAAGACATATCGTACCTAACGTACTGGGTGTCGTTGTGGTTTATGCCTCTTTATTAGTCCCTAGTATGATTTTATTTGAATCCTTCTTAAGCTTCTTAGGTTTAGGAACACAAGAACCATTAAGTAGTTGGGGAGCACTATTAAGTGATGGTGCAAACTCAATGGAAGTTTCTCCTTGGTTGTTACTTTTCCCGGCTTCGTTCTTAGTTGTCACACTGTTTTGCTTTAACTTTATCGGTGATGGCTTACGTGACGCATTAGATCCGAAAGATCGTTAAGGAGAACAAAATGACAAATACAACAAACAAGTCGTTATTAAGTGTTAAAGATCTCTGTGTGACTTTCGGTACACCGGATGGTGATGTTACCGCAGTTAATAAGCTCAACTTTGAATTATCCGCAGGTGAAACCCTCGGGATCGTTGGTGAATCTGGCTCAGGTAAATCCCAAACGGCATTCGCATTAATGGGATTATTAGCGAAAAATGGTCGCACAGCGGGTAGCGCAAACTTTAATGGTCGTGAGATCTTAAACCTTCGCCAAAGTGAATTAAATAAAATGCGCGCTGAAGAAATATCTATGATATTTCAAGATCCAATGACTTCATTAAACCCGTATATGAAAGTTGGTTCGCAGCTTATTGAAGTATTAATGCTTCATAAAGGCATGAGTAAGAATGATGCTTATGCAGAATCAGTACGCATGTTAGATGCAGTAAAAATGCCAGAAGCTCATAAACGAATGAGTATGTATCCTCATGAGTTTTCAGGCGGTATGCGCCAACGAGTCATGATTGCAATGGCATTGCTGTGTAAGCCTAAACTTTTAATTGCTGATGAACCGACAACCGCACTTGATGTGACGGTTCAAGCGCAAATCATGACCTTACTCAATGAGCTTAAGAATGATTTAAACACTGCGATTATTATGATCACTCATGACTTGGGGGTTGTTGCGGGTATCTGCGATAAAGTATTGGTGATGTACGCAGGACGTACCATGGAGTACGGTAAAGCGCGTGATATCTTCTATCAACCATCACATCCATATTCTATCGGATTGTTACAGGCTGTTCCTCGCTTAGACGGTGAAGATGAACGACTCGCAACCATTCCGGGAAATCCGCCTAATTTATTACGTTTACCAAAAGGCTGCCCATTCCAACCTCGTTGCCAGTATGCAACAGAGCAATGCTTAACGAGTGAACCTCAATTAGAGCAATTCGCACAAGGCCGACTACGTGCCTGTTTTAAAGCGGTGGAGGAATTGGTATGACTCAAGCCATATTACAAGATAGAAAAGTTATTCTTGAAGTGAATGACTTAAAAGTTTATTTCGATGTTCAAGATAATAAACAGTGGTTTTGGAAAGCGAAAAAAAGCCTAAAAGCCGTTGATGGTGTCACACTACGCTTATATGAAGGTGAAACATTAGGGGTTGTTGGTGAATCTGGTTGTGGTAAATCGACTTTTGCTCGCGCCATTATTGGTTTAGTTAAAGCCTCTGGTGGTACAGTCTCTTGGTTAGGCAATAATTTATTGGGAATGGGAAATAAACAATGGCGCGATATTCGCCAAGATATCCAGATGATTTTCCAAGATCCGCTGGCTTCCTTAAACCCAAGAATGACCATTGGTGATATTATTGCGGAGCCGCTTAAAACCTATCACCCTAAAATGAAACAGGCTGAAGTTGTTGAAAAAGTGAAAGCAATGATGATGCGAGTCGGATTATTGCCAAACTTAATCAACCGTTACCCACATGAATTCTCAGGTGGACAATGCCAACGTATCGGTATTGCTCGCGCGTTAATTTTAGAACCTAAATTAGTGATTTGTGACGAACCCGTTTCAGCATTAGACGTATCAATTCAGGCTCAAGTGGTTAACTTGCTGAAAGATATTCAAAAAGAGATGGGATTATCTTTAATCTTTATTGCCCATGATCTAGCGGTGGTAAAACATATTTCAGATCGTGTATTGGTGATGTATTTAGGGCATGCAGTGGAGTTAGGAACGTATGATGAAGTTTATCATCATCCATTACACCCTTATACCAAAGCGTTGATGTCAGCGGTGCCTATTCCTGATCCTGATAAAGAGCGCAATAAGCATATTGATTTATTGGAAGGAGAATTGCCTTCTCCGATTAATCCACCATCAGGCTGTATATTCCGTACACGTTGTCCGATGGCAGATGAAGAATGTGCCAAAACACGCCCTTTATTAGAAGGGAGCTTCCGCCATGCAGTCTCTTGCTTAAAAGTCGATCCGCTTTAAGGCGATTGAATGATTAAGTAAAGTAGAAAAAATGCCCTTGAAGTTTTATTTTCAAGGGCATTCTATTTATTAACGGATCGAAAGATCACCAAATCAGATTAAATCCAACCTTTAGTTCTAAAGGCTTTTAATGTAGAAACAAAATAGCTCATCTCTTCTGGTGTGCCTAACGTTAAACGGCTCCAACCTAAAGCAGGTGGAAACTCACGACCAACCATAATATTCGCTTCTTTCATTCTGTTTTGATAGGTTTTTACATCGCCTTTCACTTTATGGAATATAAAGTTCGCATAAGAGGGTGCATATTCAATATCCAGCTCTTTTAAGACATCAACAACCATTTGACGAGAAACATCAATCGATTTACGGCTATATTCCACATAAGCTTTATCTTTTAATGAGGCTAATGCAGCCACTGCGCCCGCGGTGTTGGTATTATCAATGGAAACAAACACATCAACATTGGCAATAACCTCAGGTACAGCAACACCATAACCCACACGAAGCCCTGCTAATGCGTAAATTTTTGAGAAAGTACGTGCAACAATTAGGTTTTTATAACCCGCTTCAACTAATGTAATCGCACTGGTAAATTCAGGCGTTGAAGCGAATTCCGCATAAGCTTCATCAATAATAAAAAAGACATTTTCTTTGGCTGATTTTATCCAATTCGTCAATGAAGCCGTCGGCGTTAACATCGCTGTTGGGTTATTCGGATTGCATAAATATACCATGCTAATACCATCAAACTCTTGCGCTTTTTTCTGCATGGTTGCTAAATCAAACGCCAGTGTTTTATCAACGGGTACTTTAACGATTTTTACGCCTAAAGGTTCTGCATAAAGTTCGGCATAGTTAAATGTTGGATCAGGAACAATAAGTTGAACCGCTTTACCTTCTTTTTGTGCTTTATTTGCCACAAACTGTACGGCTGCTTGAATTGTCTCAGATGAGCCATTTCCCAAGGTGATGTGCTTATCTGAAAGTTTAAATTCTTTCCCTAATTCGCTAATTAATGCGCTACGCGCATCGTCTGGATATCTAAAGGCATTAGGTAAAGCATCAATAATAGCCTGTTTCGCTTTTTGCGACATACCAAGTGAATTTTCATTAAAATTTAGCAGTAACGGATTTTCTGCATTAAATACCAATTTATTTTTTAGTGTTTCATTGGCATAGGCAGAGCTAACAAATGAACTTAATGAAAGACCACCAATCACTAAGCTGGATGAAGTTAAAAATGACCGACGATTCATGTTATGTTTCCCAAGTAAATTATTCTATGTTTTATTAGTTCTTATAGATTACTAAAAAAAAGATAGAAGTAAATAATTATGTTGTATTTGTGAGTATAAATTCACTTTTGGGGTTAGGGGGAAAAGTTCTGTCATTGAAAAAAAGAATGAGTAGGGAGTAAACTTGTCAGTTATCAATTTAAAATAAAAAGAAAAATTATTGATAATGATAAGCCATACTGAATTATGTCAATTCTGAACATTTAATGTAGCGGACTAAATCGCGAATATGGGCATCATCATTTATGCGTGTATCTAATCATTTTAAAATCATTGTGCATCTTTGTAGCTTTCTCATTGTTCTTTATAGCTTAACAATGATACCGCCTATGTTGGTTGCGCTATATGAAAAAGAGCAAAGTCTATTTTCTTTTGCATTGTGTTTTTTTATCTTTTTTTGTGGAGGTTTATTTATTTGGCTGAAAACAAAAATAAAAGATATTCAGCTGAAAACACGAGATGGATTTATTATTATTGCCTTGTTTTGGTTGTTATTTTCTTTAATTAGCACATTACCTTTATGGCTGAATGAGCAACTTAATATGCGCTTTGTTGATGCGCTTTTTGAAGGGGTGTCAGGGATAACAACCACAGGCGCTTCTGTTTTTCACAATGTGACTGATTTACCTAAATCTATTCTTTACTATCGCGCACAGTTAAATTTTGTTGGAGGATTAGGTGTTATTGTACTGGCTGTTGCCGTTCTTCCCTTATTAGGCATTGGGGGCATGAAATTATATCAATCTGAAATGCCTGGGCCATTTAAAGAAGAAAAGTTAACGCCTCGCTTAGCAAGTACAGCTCGTAATTTATGGTTTACTTATATTCTGCTAGGTAGTTTATGTATTATCGCGTTTAAAATAGCGGGAATGTCTTTTTTTGATGCGCTTTGTCATGGTTTATCGACTGTGTCTTTAGGCGGATTTTCAACATATAGCGAAAGCATTGGCTATTTTAATAGCGCAAAAATTGAATTTGTTGCAGGGCTATTTTCACTCCTTTCAGCCGTCAATTTTACCCTCTATTTTGCATCCTTAGCTAAATTTAGTTTACGACCATTATTAACCAATCCAGAGTTTCGTTTTTTTATTACAGTGGCATTGCTAGTTATCGGTTTGATCACATTTGAAACATGGCGCAGTAATATGTATTCATTCCCAGATGCTTTTATTCATTCTTTTTTTCTAACCAGTTCGATGATCACTGACAACGGGCTTGCAACAGCAGATTATGCTCAATGGCCACAACATATTATTGTTCTCTTACTATTTTCTAGTTTTTTTGGTGGTTGTGTTGGTTCGACGTGTGGTGGAATTAAAGCTATTCGATTTTTAATTCTCTATAAACAGAGTCGCCAAGAAATTCATCAATTAATTCATCCAAAATCAGTGAGTTCCGTTCGTGTCGGCGACAGTATTATAACTTCTCGACTCCTTAATTCCGTTTGGAGTTTCTTTTTTCTTTATACACTCTGCGCTTGTTTTTTTATTTGGTGTTTAAGCATGATGGGCTACGATTTAATTACAGCTTTTGCTACGGTGGCAGCATGTTTAAATAATATGGGATTGGGATTTGGTGAAACAGTTGCTGGTTTTGGTGAAATTACCGACAGTGCAAAATATTTAATGTGTCTTGCTATGTTACTTGGTCGATTAGAAATTTATACGCTACTTGTTTTATTATCTGCTTCCTTTTGGCGTAATTAAAATATGACTAAAATAAACGTTATGATTTAAAAATGAACATGGTTTAAAAGATAAAGAATATTATCATTAATTTCTCTAAAGAAATTCTTTCTTAAAAATCCATTCTATAAAATTAGATAACTTCAAATACAATAACGATTTTTCTCCTATTTTTGTGATAAACATCAACTCTCCTTAAATGAAGCGTTCCATTAATTATAATAAACAGACAACGAAAACGTTTGCATAATATTTTTATATAGATAGAATTCGTCAGATTTTTTTGGCTAGGTGAAATGAATAGGAGGTTAAAGTGTCTCAGGACAACAATTATAGTCAGGGCCCTGTGCCCATATCCGCAAGAAAGGGTGGATTGGCGTTAACCTTTGTGATGTTGGGATTAACGTTTTTTTCAGCCAGTATGTGGACTGGCGGCGCTCTTGGTACTGGTCTTTCCTTCAATGATTTCTTCCTCGCAGTTCTAATTGGTAATCTTCTTCTTGGTATCTACACCGCATTTCTTGGTTTTATTGGTTCAAAAACAGGTCTTACTACTCATCTCCTCGCGCGTTACTCTTTCGGTATTAAAGGTTCTTGGCTTCCCTCATTTTTACTCGGTGGTACTCAAGTTGGTTGGTTTGGTGTGGGTGTGGCAATGTTTGCCATCCCGGTAGGAAAAGCCACTGGTATTGATATTAATCTCCTCATCGCCGTTTCCGGCATTTTAATGACCATCACTGTATTCTTCGGTATTTCCGCTCTCACCGTTCTCTCTATCATTGCTGTTCCAGCAATCGCCATCCTTGGCAGTTACTCTGTTTATCTTGCCATACATGATATGGGCGGGCTTTCAACGTTAATGGGTGTTAAACCAACTCAGCCATTAGATTTCAATTTAGCGCTGGCGATGGTTGTCGGATCGTTTATTAGTGCGGGAACGCTTACAGCTGACTTTGTCCGTTTTGGACGAAACCCTAAAGTTGCAGTAGTTGTCGCAATTGTTGCGTTCTTTTTAGGCAATACATTGATGTTTGTCTTTGGTGCAGCAGGTGCCGCTTCATTGGGAATGGCAGATATTTCTGATGTGATGATTGCGCAAGGATTATTACTTCCAGCGATTGTCGTATTAGGCTTAAATATTTGGACAACCAATGATAATGCGTTATATGCCTCTGGATTAGGATTTGCCAATATTACAGGCTTATCAAGCAAAAAGCTTTCAGTGATAAATGGCATTGTCGGTACACTGTGTGCATTATGGCTCTATAATAACTTTGTTGGCTGGTTAACCTTTTTATCTGCCGCAATTCCACCAGTAGGTGGTGTTATCATTGCAGATTATCTGATGAATAAAGATCGTTATAGCACCTTCAATGCAGATAAAATGCAATCAGTTAACTGGGTCGCATTACTGGCTGTTGCAATTGGTATTGCCGCGGGGCACTGGTTACCAGGTATCGTACCTGTTAACGCAGTATTAGGTGGTGCAATTAGTTACGCTGTGTTAAATCCAATATTAAATCGTCGTACAGCTCGACAAGCGGAGATAAGTCATGCTGGGTAAGAATATCGAACAAATTAATCATGCTCGTCTCGTTGGAAAAGAGGGTTTGTGGCGCATTACGCTTAAAAACAATAAAATTGAAGCGATAGAGTCACAACCTGAGAATAACTTTCATCCTGAAGCATTAGATGCGCAAGGTGGTTTAGTTCATGCTCCTTTTGTTGAGCCTCATATTCATTTAGATACAACACAAACAGCAGGGCAACCGAATTGGAATCAATCGGGAACATTATTTGAGGGTATCGAGCGTTGGGCTGAAAGAAAAGCGCTGTTAACTCATGATGATGTTAAACAACGTGCATGGCAAACGCTTCAATGGCAAATTGCTAATGGTATTCAACATGTTAGAACCCATGTTGATGTTTCGGATCCATCGCTGACAGCATTAAAAGCCATGCTGGAAGTGAAAGAAGAAATTAAACCTTGGATTGATTTGCAAATTGTTGCTTTTCCACAAGAAGGTATTTTGTCTTACCCTGATGGTGAAGCTTTATTAGAAGAAGCATTAAAATTAGGCGCTGATGTTGTCGGTGCTATTCCTCACTTTGAATTTACGCGTGAATATGGTGTTGAATCACTGCATAAAACCTTTGCATTAGCACAAAAATATGATCGCTTAATTGATGTTCATTGTGATGAAATTGATGATGAACAATCTCGCTTTGTTGAAACTGTTGCCGCTTTAGCACATAAAGAAAATATGGGCTCAAGAGTAACAGCAAGTCATACAACCGCAATGCATTCTTATAATGGGGCTTATACTTCGCGTTTATTCCGTTTATTAAGAATGTCTGGTATTAACTTTGTGGCGAATCCTTTAGTTAATATTCACTTGCAAGGTCGTTTTGATACTTATCCAAAGCGTCGCGGTATTACTCGCGTAAAAGAGATGCTAGAAAGTAATATTAATGTTTGCTTTGGTCATGATGATGTTTTTGATCCTTGGTATCCATTAGGCACAGCAAATATGCTTCAAGTCTTACATATGGGACTGCATGTTTGCCAATTAATGGGCTATGGTCAAATTGATAATGGGTTACAGTTAATTAGTCATAATAGTGCGAAAACATTGGTCTTAACGGATTACGGTGTTGAAATAGGAAATAGTGCAAACTTTATTATTTTGCCCGCAGATAATGGATTTGATGCCTTACGCCGTCAAGTACCTGTACGTTATTCAATTCGCCACGGTAAAGTGATTGCACAAACAGAGCCAGCGAAAACAGAAATTATGTTAGATAAGCCAACAGCGATTAATTATAAATAATCTAACAAGTTGGATTTTCGAATAACAGATAAAACGGATAAGTCGATTAATCACTTATCCGTTATTTTTTTATAAAGATTTAATACCTGTTTTCTTTTTATTATCGGCTATTTTTTCTGATCAACGCCGCTAATTGTGCAAGTTCTTCATCACTCGCACGTTCAAAATCATGCGATGAAAGATATCCGGGGTATTTCTCAAAGAAAATCTTTTGTTTATTTTCAATAGGCGCCCCATTTGTCATATCACCTGTGCCGTGCATCGGGCTAAGTTTACTATGAACATGATCAACCCCAAACCCTTCAAAAAACATTCCTGAGCGTGAAACATCAGGGAATGTTTTATCTAAGATTTTTGCTACTTTTTTTGTCGCGATAACCAATAATGCTAAAGCTTCATCGTTTAAATCAAACGCATAACTCGGGTAGTGCTTTTTGGGAATAACAACGGTAAAACCTTTGGTATTGGGAAAAATAGAGAGGAAAGCAAGATGATGATCATCCTCCCAAATTTTATGGCAAGGCGCTTTACCCGCAACGATTTGGCAGAAAATACAGTTATCCATAGTCGTAGCCTCATATCTATATTCTACATACTTCAACTTATTGAATTATTTAGCGTATAAGGTGATTAAAGTAGATTTCTTTCTGCTAAATCAAGTGCGAAGTAAGATAGAATTAAATCTGCACCTGCACGTTTAATTGAGCCTAAAGTCTCCATTACCACACGATCTTCATCGATTGCACCCGCTAATGCCGCAAATTTAATTTGCGCATATTCACCGCTGATTTGATAAGCCGCTAAAGGTAATAAAGTACGTTCACGCACATCGCGAATAATATCTAAATAAGCACCCGCTGGTTTTACCATCAGCATATCAGCGCCTTCTTGCTCATCAATTAATGATTCACGGATCGCTTCACGGCGGTTCATTGGATTCATTTGATAAGTTTTACGATCACCAATTAAGCGAGAGCCTGCTGCATCGCGGAAAGGACCATATAAGGCAGAAGCAAATTTAGTCGAGTAAGAAACAATACCTGTGTCGCTAAATCCTGCTTTATCAAGTGCGGCACGAATAGCAGCAACTTGGCCGTCCATTGCCGCTGATGGCGCGATAAAATCAGCACCCGCTTGTGCGGCAGCAACAGCTTGAAGCCCTAAATTATAGATAGTTTCATCATTATCAACATGTTCACCATGTAAAACACCACAGTGACCATGTGATGTGTATTCACAAAAACAGGTATCAGACATGACAATCATTTCTGGTACGGCATCTTTACAAATACGAGACATGCGAGAAACTAAACCGTCACTTTTCCAAGCATCACTTCCTGTTTCATCAAGGTGATGTGATACGCCAAAAGTCATAACAGTTTTAATGCCTGCTTTTGCAATGCGTTCAATTTCATAAGCAAGGCGTTTTTCAGGAATACGAACGACACCTGGCATGCTTTTAATCGGTTGGTAATCATCAAGCCCTTCTTCTACAAAGATAGGCAGAGCGAGATCATTTTTAGTCAGAGTTGTTTCTTGAAAGAGCGCGCGCAGGTTTTCTGACTGGCGTAGTCTTCTTAAACGCTGGATGGATTGTTCGTTGCTCACAATATCTCCTTTTTATGGCCAGTACTAACAAGTATTTACCGAGGTATTATAAACCTTAATATTGATACATAGATACTCTATAATTCATACTCGTCATACTTCAAGCTGTAGCGTTGTTGGCTGCGTAGTCACTACTTATGTATGCTCCTAGCGACTCATTCACTTGTCGCCTAGCTACATCTTGAATTATTTAGAGTATAGAACGTTAATTATAGAGAAAAGAGAAAAGAGAAAAGAGAAAAGAGAAAAGAGAAAAGAGGAGAGGAATAAGTGATAGGTGAGGGGAAAATAAAAAAGAGCAGGATAATTTCTACTCTTTATATTGATTTTTACCCATTCTTTAATGAGAAGATTATTTTTTTGGCTCTTCTAATGCTGCAACCATTTGAACTTTACAAGCCGCAACAATTTGAGTTAAACCATCTTGGAACTCTGCGCGAGAACCAATTTCAGATTTGGCTTCACGTAAAGAATTAACAACCTCAATAGCACCTTCAGTGAATTGTGCTTCAGTTGCTTCCAGTTTTGCAAAATCAAATTTCTTTGCACTCAGAGAGGCCATTGCATCTTTAGCAATTTTCTCTGCTGGCTCTTTTGTATCATAAGCTTTAATTGAGATATCTTTAAAAGTATCGCAGTAATCATCAGCCATTTTTGTTGGGTTTGCAAAAGCAACAGCAGGTAATAATAGCAGAGATAAGAGAAGTGGTTTCATTTTAGCCTCATGTTTATTTTTTAGTACATATTTATTGAGTGTAACATATAAACAGGAGTGACGATAAATCAGAAAAAGTGTAAAAATATAAATAGTTAATATTTTTAATCCTATTGGTTTTAGTTGCTTTCGCTATAATTGTGTTTAGGGACAATAAGCTAGCAAATTTTGACATAATAAAAACTTACAATTTACAATATATAAAATAACTCAAAATACAATAATATTAGGATTTATCTTTATTTACATTTTATACGATTGATTTTTATTTGTGTTAAAAATAACAAAATGTGCGCTTTAAATATAAAAAACAGAATAAAAAAGTTAAGTGATTATCAGTTATCATTGAGATAATTTTAATACATTGTATTTAATAAGTTAATTTATGTTCGTGTTGGCAATGATGGCAAGATTTCTAATTCTATTATTTAATCCAAATAACATTAAAAATTTTAAACAAAAATAAGTTTTGATAGTGACTATTGGTTAAATACACCAAAAGAAAACAAACTCATTATCATTTGGATGATATGAAAAGAATTTGAATAGAAATATTGAGGCGGGTAAAAGAAAAAAATCCCCTCTATAAAGATAGAGGGGTAGCTAAATGAATAAAGAATGGTTTATTTCGAGATTGAGTATATAGGAAATTTGAAATCAAAATTTGTTTATTTGTGCAGCACAAAAAGATTAGAAAATAGAATAAAAATATGTGCGAGTACTCAATTCGAAAATAAATGTATTATTGACGATAGGCTGTCTTAATTTGGCTAATCGTATTACGGAATGTTTCTGCTTGTTTTTCATCATCAACTTCTGCAATAGCACGTTCAATGTTTAAAATAACACGTCCAGCATCTGCTTGACCTAATGCTTTTAACATATAGGTGACTAGTGTTTTTAAGCAAGCCACTTCTTCTGCTAATGTTTCTACATCTGCTTGTGTTTTAAACTTCTCGTTCATTATCTACGTTCCTTTGTCTTTAATTTATAAATCATATCAGGCTAGGTCATTAGAATAGCAAAGTCTCAGCAAGGTATGAATAGCGATAATAAAAGCATTTTATCATATTGAATTTGTTAGCATGATAAAAAGACAAAATAGCCAGTGATCCCATTTATTAGTCGAAATCAGGCTATACTTTGAACGTTATGCTTTTAACGTTAATACAAACAAAATGTGGTAGAGCAACCATTGCGAGCAATAAGAAAAATGCAGAAAAAGGGAAAATAATATGAATGAAGAACAATTATTACAGGCTATCACTCATTATCCCGCACTTTATCAGCGCAAATCAGGAAATACACATAAAGGAACATTCGGCACATTAGGTATTGTAGGCAGCTCAGAAGGAATGAGCGGTGCTATTGTGTTAGCAGGCAAAAGTGCATTGAAAGCAGGGTGTGGAAAGGTATTTCTTGGTTTTGCTCAATCGCAACTTCCTATCCCTTTTATTGATAGTGCACCAGAGCTTATGCTTAAAACAGCCCAAGCGTTGATAAATCAGCAGGATATTTCTGCTTGGGCGATTGGGTGTGGATTAGGATTATCTGCAAATTCTGAAGAAATCTTATCAATAGCTTTAGCACAGCGTAATGAAAATAGACCTTATGTTTTTGATGCGGATGCATTAGTGTTAATGGCTAATCTTAAATCAGAACTCTCACTTAATCAGCACTGTGTATTAACACCACACCCTAAAGAAGCGTCTATTTTGCTTAATTGCACGCTAAATGATATTCAAAATAATAGAGAAGAAGCGGCGAAAGAAATTGCGAAGATTTATCATTGCTGGGCAATTATCAAAGGTCAACATACCGTAGTGACTTCTCCGAAAGGGGAAATCACAATTAATACAACTGGTAATAGTGGATTATCAACCGCGGGGAGTGGTGATGTGCTAACAGGCGTTATGGGAAGTTTTTTAGCACAAGGAATGACAATGGCGGATGCGGTGAGAAGTGCTGTTTGGATACATGGAATGTCGGCGGATATTTTAGTTAAAAAAGGTATTGGACCAATCGGATTAACTGCATCAGAATTGATTGATACTATCCGGAATATTCGCAATCAAATATGGACATTATCACAGCAACATAATGCAAACTATTTTGAATAATCGCTTTTATTTTTTAGCTTAACGTATTAATAATTAAAGTAGGTTTATATTAAGATTAGGTTGTTTTTAGTTAATTCACTCACAGTAATCTTTGGGTTATTGCGATAGGATTAAGGCAAATGGAGAGTTAAGAGGAGTTATTATGTATAAAACGATTTTAGTGCCTATTGATATTGTGGAAGAAGAGTTAACCAGTAAAGCGGTACGACATGCTGTGTATTTAGCCAAAGAAACAGGAGCTAATTTACATTTAATTCATGTTCTTCCTATCTCTTCAGCAATCATTAATGCTTATTCATTGGGTTATCCAGAAATTAAAGATAAAGCGACAGTGAAAGCAGAGAATGATATGCAAATGTTGGTAGATTCGGTGGATTTGCCTGCTGAAAAGGTCGCTTATACGGTTACTTTTGGCTCACCTCGTGATGAAATTTTGGTCACAGCAAAAGATATTCAAGCAGACTTAATTGTGATTGGTTCACGTAGACCTAATATTAGTACTCATTTATTAGGTTCAACGGCAGCGGGTGTTGTTCGCTATGCTGAAATTTCAGTGTTAGTTGTTCGTTAATATATTACTAATATGCTATGAGCATCCCTCATAGCATATATTTTAGTTTTTTTGCGTAGCTTATCTTATTTATTCAATAAGCAGTTTATTGAATAAACAGTCTAGAAAGTGGATAAGAATGGAAAAATTTACCGAAGAACTTTTAAGGCTCGATCATTTTATTCTACGCATCTTACGCTATTATGTAATAGGCTCTATTTTCTTTTTCTTAGGATTATTACCTGGTGTATTAGGGTTTTATTTAATTGAAGGGCATACCTTTATGGAATCTTCATTAAATGCAATCTCTATGTTAAGTGGTCAGCCAGTAGAGCCAGCACCTGCAACCCCAACAGGGCGCTTTTTTATTGCAATCTATGGTTTATTTCTTCAGTGTGTTTTTATTTTATCGATTGGGCTTGTAGTGACACCTTTTATTCATCGACAATTGCATAAATGGCATCTTGAGGAAGATTAAATAAGCAAGCTGTGGGTTTAACGCTACAATAATAAACAGACAATAATCTGATAATGAGGAGTTGCTATGTACAAGACAATTCTAGTACCTGTTGATATTTCAGAAGATGAGTTAACGACTAAAGCCTTACAACACGCTGTTTATATTGCTAAATTAGAAGGCGCAAAACTGCATCTTTTCCATGCTATTCCTGATATTTCACGTTTCTCTATTAGTTATAGTTACCATTATGACATGCTCAGTTCTTTTGCAAATAAAGCACTTGAGCGTGTACAAGAACAACTGCAAGAATTAGCTAATGGTATTGATTTGCCAAATGAACAAGTTGAATTTTCAGCTGTATTTGGTTCTGCAAGAGATAAAGTTTTAGAGCTGGCTGAAAAAATTAATGCTGATTTAATCGTGATTGGCTCACGCCGCCCAAGTATTTCGACACACCTATTAGGCTCCAATGCATCAGGTATTGTCGCTTATGCTAAACAATCTGTTTTAGTTGTTCGCTAAAATTTTTTATAAAAGTTAAAAAATAGCCTAAAACCCCTAGATTTTTTATTTAGGGGTTTTTTATTTTTGCATTTAAGCATTGCCATTTTAAATTGATTTGTGCGTGTGATTGCTTATTAAAATAGTGATAGCTATTTGATGATGCGATTTAAAAACAAGAATGGGTATTTATCATTGTATTGTACTTTCCTATGCCAATATTTATGGCTATCCATCGATAAAATTGATCTACTTACTGCCTAAAATATTTTATTTGTTCATAATAGTATTGAAAGATAATAGAGCGAGAAACGAGCTATGCTGATAAACTTTATATTAGCAATGGCTCGTTTTGGATTAAAACTAAGGCATAGTATGGATAATGAGATAATGGCAGAGTGCACAGCCATTTCACAAGATAAACAGCGTGAAATTACCAAGTTATGTATTCAAACTGCGTTGTTGCTATTGCAACATGGCGCAGAAAGTATGCTGGTTGAACAGCTTTCAACCCGTCTAGGTTTAGCTTTAGGTGTACATCAAGTCGAAAGCGCAATTTCTGCTAATGCAGTTGTATTAACCACGATTGTTAACGGGCATTGCCAAACATCAACACGAAAGATAGTCGACCGTGGCATTAATATGCATGTTGTGACAGAAGTTCAGCATATTGTTATTTTGGTTGAACATCATCTTGCAGATATTCATGAAGCCAGAAAACGCTTTGAGCATATAAAACCATTACGTTATCCTCGTTGGGCGATTATTTTTATGGTTGCCTTATCTTGTGGTTGTTTCTCTAAATTGAATGGTGGTAATTGGGATGGCTTTTTAGTTTCTGCCATTGGTGGTGGTTTTGGTATGTTTGTACGCCAAGCATTAACACATCGCCAAATGAATCCATTAATTAATTTCTGTATTACGGCATTTGTAGCAACTTCAGTTTCAGGTCTATTATTAAAGCTCTCTTATTTTCAAACTACAGCGACTATTTCAATGGCTGCCAGCGTCTTATTGTTGGTTCCCGGATTTCCTTTAATTAATGCTGTCGCTGATATGTTTAAAGGGCATGTTAATACTGGCTTAGCGCGTTGGGCAATGGCAACAATGTTAACATTGGCAACCTGTCTAGGTGTTATTTTAGCCATGGCAGTATGGGGGTTAAGAGATTGGGCATAATAACGATAATTCTTACCCTGATTGAAGATATGATTTTAGCTGCTATTCCTGCGGTCGGTTTTGCAATGGTATTTAATGTACCTTCAAGGGCATTAAAATATTGCGCATTATTAGGTGCAATAGGCCACGGCTCTCGTACTATTTTAGTGATGAGTGGTATGAACATTGAGTGGTCAAGTTTTTGTGCTGCTATTTTAGTGGGGTGCATAGGTATTCAATGGTCACGCTGGTGGCTTGCACACCCTAAAGTTTTTACTGTTGCAGCGGTTATTCCTATGTTCCCTGGAATAAATGCATATATAGCGATGATCTCAGTGGTGAAGTTAACGCAAATTGGTTATAGCGCGGAAATTTTTGAAGCTTTAGTTACTAATTTCCTTAAAGCTTCATTTATTGTCGGTGCGCTCTCTATCGGGCTATCCTTGCCGGGATTATGGTTGTATCGCAAGCGTCCGAGTGTATAAAAGCTTATACGGCGTGTTGTAGCGAATTTAATGTAATATCTAGCTCATTTTTGTCGGAAATAATAATTTGAATTCGTAATTTATTCTCAGATTCTAAACTGGCATGCGCTTTAACATCTTCGTTATTCGCATGCTTTTTTGTTATCTCGACTAATTCGTCCATCAAATTCAGCATATTCTCATTCATTTTTAAATTTCTCCAAATCATTGATGGAGTAAACCATAGCAAATCCCTTTTGCGTTAATGTCGAGAATAACGGCTTTTTCTATCACCATTCACGCTTATTGTTTTATTTTTTATACAAAAAATAGCAAGAAAGATTGCCCAAAATAAATCAAAAAAAGGTAATATTAGGCAAAATAAAAATAAGATTATCAGTTGGTTATTAAAGATAATTCTTATTGGGTTTAATAAAATAAAGAGTAAGGCAGATACCACTTTGAGAAAAATATTACACTATACCGCGGTTGTGTTGGGTTTATTTGTTATTGCGCTAAATGTTCAAGCACAAGCCCCTGAAAATTTCACCAAAGCGAAAGAGATAGCAAAAGAACGTATTTATTATGATCAAAATCAAAAATCGCAAGGAACGATTTATTGTGGTTGTGATTGGGAATGGGTAGGGAAATCGGGAGGTCGCGTTGATTTAGCCAGTTGTGGTTATCAAGTGAGAACACAGCAAACAAGAGCGGCTCGTATTGAGTGGGAACATATTGTTCCAGCATGGGTTTTTGGGCATCAACGTCAATGTTGGCAAAATGGAGGTCGAACTAACTGTGTGAAAAACGATCCTGTTTTTGGCAAAATCGAAGCCGATTTACATAACTTAGCGCCATCTATTGGTGAAGTTAACGGTGATCGTAGCAATTTTAGTTTTGGACAATTACCCGCTCAAGCACCTTATCAATATGGGCAATGCCGTAGTCGTGTTGACTTTGCTTCTCGCACCTTTGAACCTCGGAATGAAGTCAAAGGCCAAGTGGCAAGAGTTTATTTCTATTTACACGACCGTTATAACCTCTCAATGTCACGTCAGCAACAACAGTTATTAATGGCTTGGGATAATGCTTATCCACCAACCGCATGGGAAAAAGAGCGTGATAGCCGTATTGCTCGTATTGTTGGATATCATAATCCTTTTGTAACGGGTGAAATGAAATGGCAATTAGGGCATAAAAATAGTGGTGCAGGATTATCTGCAACAAATAGTACGCCAGTGACTAGAGCCAAAGTGGAAACACCGAAACAAGCCAGTACACCACAATCGGGAGACATTAAGGGTAATGTAAATAGCAAGATCTACCATTTTGCACATTGCTCAGGTTATAAAACAATGTCAGATAAAAATGCGGTTTTATTTAAAACAGAGAGTGAGGCCATTAAGGCAGGTTACCGTTTAGCTAATAACTGTAAACAGCCTTAATCGTAATTATTTAGATTACATCCAACGACGAACGTGGCGACAATATTGTTGCCACGCTTGTGGAAATAATTCACTTAAGATTTTCTCTTCACGCACTATCGTATAGCGATCAGTAATAAAGTAAAACGCAATTGCCGCGCCCAAAAATCCCCAATTACCAAAAATAAAAAATAACCCAATACTAATATCCAAGAAACCGAGATACATAGGATTGCGACTTATTTTATAAGGGCCACTTATTACTAATTGTCGAGGGGTGTGATTGGGGTTAGGAGAGGTTTTTTGTTTAATAAAAAATGAGAGGCAATAAAAAAGCCAGATCCCTGAAGTCGTAATGGTGAGCAAACCGAGGTAAAAAAAGAAGCCCATTTTGAGAGAGCCAGAGTGAAGTTCAAAACCAATAAATGGAATTAGGTTAAGTAATAACCAATAAACAAAAGGTAATCGCAAGAAATTCATTTACTTCCCCCTAAAATAACACTTAATTGTTATTTTTATGTTAAGTCCATCTTGTTATAAATCATTTCAGTATTGAAAATATTTTTCTTTTGTCATTATACTGTCATAAAGCTTCGTTAATTTTCACTCTAACTCCATGATGGGGAATATGAATGACAGAAGCAATGGAAATATCTCGTTACTCACAGAAAACCGGCAACAACCGTTCATTGATGTTTAATGTTCAGGATTGTGACCGGTTTTTTTGTTTTTTGCGACTAAACAGGGTCTGAAGGGGACTCATCGGTAAGTGAATGGAATATAAACAGAGATGTCGATGACTTTTTGAAGACTAACAAGGATAAATTCCACTATGAGTAGACAAAAAGCAGCAACACGTTTACGCCGAGAAAATAAACGCACCTCACGTAAAGAGCAACGTAATGGGGCACATCGAGATAATGTTATGGTCTTACCAGGATTTGGGGATATCAATACAATTGGTATGGCCAGAGAAAAGCGTGATGAGAGGGTGTTATCTCCTCGCAACGAAGCGCAACGCCAATATATAAATGCAATTAAACATCAGAATCTTATTTTTGCCACAGGGGAAGCGGGCTGTGGTAAAACCTTTCTCAGCGCTGCAATGGCTGCCGATGCTTTAATTAATAAAGAAATAGAACGTATCATTGTTACTCGACCTGTGTTGCAAGCTGATGAGGATCTTGGTTTCTTACCTGGTGATATTGCTGAAAAGTTTGCACCCTATTTTCGTCCTGTCTACGACGTATTAGTCAAACGTTTAGGCGCTTCATTTTTACAATACTGTTTAAGACCTGAAATCGGTAAAGTCGAAATTGCGCCTTTTGCTTATATGCGGGGCCGTACTTTTGAAAATGCATTTGTTATTTTAGATGAAGCGCAAAATGTGACGGTAAATCAAATGAAGTTATTTCTAACTCGTATGGGTGAAAATGTTACCGTGATTGTCAATGGAGATATTACCCAGTGTGATTTACCCTCAAATGTAAATTCAGGATTAGCAGATGCTCTTATTCGATTTGAAGCCAATAATCGTGTAGGCGTGATTAAATTTATGCAAGAAGATTGTGTACGCTCTACATTATGCCAACATGTATTAGCTGCTTATAATGATTAAATAGAGCATGGGAATTTTTGTATACATTTAAAAAGGCTGCATACTAATGTGGCCTTTTTATTTGTTGATTTTCCTTGATGTGATTTATCTTTTTTATTAATTGTGGAATATTTAATTTGAATAAAAAATTCCAAAATAAATCAATTCATTTATAGATATTCTTTTTATGACTTGTTATTAATAAATTAATTGTTATTGTTCTTTTGTTTATGATTTTTTAATTAGATAGTAATGCTAAATATTAATACATTTACATATTAACTAAGTATGGTTATGAATCTAATTTGACTTAAGTCACAAATTTAAAAAAGCGGATAAATTCATTTGTTGGTTTTTTAAATTATGGCTAATATCAAATTGACTAGGGTCTAATTTCATCACCTTTAGTTAATGATGGCAATAATAGTAGCTTATTTTTGCTAATTAAATATTTGTCTATTCTTGGGGTTATATATGCTTAAAAATAAACTCCCACTGTCATTATTATCAGTGGCTATATTGTCGACGTCGGCATTTGCTGCAACCAACAGCGCTGGTGGAATAATCTCTTTCTCTGGTGCTATTAGTGATACCACCTGTACAATTAATGGAGGAAATAGTGCGGACTTTTCTATTTTATTAGATCCTATTACCGTAACGGATGCTGGAACAACGGCGAGTACTGTTATTGCCAAAAACCAAAAAGAGTTTGCTTTGACATTCTCTGATTGTGCTCCTGCATCTACGCCAAGTGGAAGTAATTTAAAGATACATTTCTCATCTGCAAATACCATTTCCACCAGTGGATTATATTTAGTCAATGATACCGCTAATGAAAATGATCCATTAGTGGCAAAGAATGTTGGCTTTAGTTTATCAACACCTGCGGCTCCAACAGTTGCTATACCACTGAACGCAACCTTTGATACAGGTATTAAAGGCGATAAAACAGCGCCAGATTCAGATACTCTGCGTTTAATTGCCAGTTACTATAAAACAAATGCGACAGCCGCTAAAACAGGGCCAGTACACTCTAACGTTATCTATACTGTTTCTTATTTATAATATAAAAAAACCAGACTCAATATTGGGTCTGGTTTTTTAGGATGTTTATAATGAAAAAGTTAATCGTTTTTTTAATGGCATTGATATTACCAACGAGTGTATTTGCTAATATTATTATTAATGGTACACGAGTTATTTATTATGAAGGAACCGATAGTGTTAATCTTCAGTTAACCAACAATGGTGATTTAGCTTCACTTGTGCAAAGTTGGATAGATGATGGTGATATAAACTCCACACCTGAAGATGCAAACTCTCCTTTTTATTTATATCCACCAATTGTAAAAATAGCAGGTAGGCAAGGTCAGACATTAAGAATAAAAAATTCTAATGAAAAATTATCAGGAAATGTTGAACGGGTATACTATTTAAATATTCTCGATATTCCAGAAAATGCCGAAGCATTAAAAGGAAAAAGCTATTTGCAATTAGCGATGAAAACACGAATTAAAGTTTTTTATCGCCCAAAAGATTTAACTGATAAACCAGAACTTGTTAATGAGAAAATAACGTATCAATTAAATGGTGATAAAGTTTTAGTTAAAAATAACTCACAGTATCATTTCACGATAGCCTCGATTTCTACACAAGAGACACCCCGTGTTACGCTTGTAGATTCTGAAATGATCCCGCCGTTATCTTCTCGTGAGTTACCTTTAATTAATAAATTAAAAAGTAATTCCGCTGTTGTTATTTATGTTGATGATTTTGGTGTTTATAAATCACAGAATATTAAACTCTAATAGAGATAACATCGTGAATAATTCAAAATACCTCTCAGTTCTTATTTTTTTAGGAATACAAAATTATACTCAAAATCTGTATGCAGAGGGATTTGACACATCTTTATTAGTTGGAAAATCAAAGCATGGCGATATTTCACGATTTTATATTGATGATAAAGTACCTGAAGGAAAGCAACTTGTTGATGTGTATGTCAATCAGGTGTGGAAAGGGCAATTTGAAGTCAATGTGCTAGGGAATAATACGGGGATTAGTTTTGAGTCGGATGATGTAAATAAGTTAGGTTTAAATCTATCTTTGTCGGCAAAGCAAAAAATAGCACAGCAAAAAACAATTTTATCTAATGAATTGGCGACGGGAGTTGCTTCAACATTAGATATTAATAAATTAAGACTGGATATCACAGCACCTCAGATTTCTGTTAAACAATCAGAAGTGGGATATGTTGATCCCAGTTATTGGGAACAAGGTATTTCAGCACTGATTTTATCTTATAATTTAAATTACTATAACTACAAAGAGAAAAAAGGGAATAAGAGTAATAACGAGAGCTTTTTTGCCAATATTAATTCAGGAATTAACTTAGGGGCATGGCAGTTTAGAGACGAGTCTAACTATACTTATTATTCTCATGGTAAAAGCCAATGGAAAAATAATACTCGCTATATCTATAAAGCATTAAGCCAGATAACAGCAGGATTAACGATAGGTGATTTTTATACACCAGCCGCACTCTTTACCAGTATTTCATTTAGAGGCGCTTCATTGGCGACCGAAATGGGAATGCTACCTAATTCAAGTCAAGGGTTTGCACCTATTATTCGTGGCGTTGCACAAACAAACGCATTAGTGAGTGTTTATCAAAACGAAAACTTAGTTTTTCAAGAGAATGTGCCCCCTGGTGAATTTTCTTTTCGTGATATTCAGCCAACAGCTGGTGGTGGTGATCTGTTAGTGGTGGTTCAAGAAGCGGATGGCAGAAGAGAGTCATTTACTGTGCCATTTTCAGCCGTTCCCGATATGCTAAAAGAAGGTGTATATCGCTATAACGTGATGGTGGGGGAATCACGTATTAATAATACCGATTACCGACCTAAATTTGCGCAAGGTGAATTTCATTATGGCTTAAATAACCTTGTTACGCTTTATGCAGGGGGAATTGCCAGTGAAGACTATTATTCGGCATTGATTGGTAGTGGTTGGAATTTCAAATTTGGGGCGATTTCTGCCGATATAACTCATGCAAGTGCAGATCTACAAACAGGCAAAAAAACAGGGCAAAGTTTTCGTCTTGCATATAGCAAATATATGGATGCCACACTAACTAATTTAACACTGGCGGCTTATCGTTACTCTACCCGTGATTATTATAGCTTTGTGGACTCAATTTACTCTCATGATAATTACCAAGCTTGGAAAGATTATCAAAATGATCTTGCTCAACAGCAGGGAAATAATAATGCTGCATCTGATTTAGATCTCACAACATTTGATGCACTACGCGGCTCTAGAGCAAAAAATACGTTTACCATAAACCTTAATCAATATTTAGGTGGCCAGCGAGGTGTTATTTTCCTTTCAGGAACGCATCGAAATTATTGGAATACTGATGAGAGTAATCGAGAGTATCAATTAGGTTATTCAAATAACTATAAAGATATTGCTTATAATCTTTCGGTATCAAAATTAAGAAATTACGATAATAAAGAAGAAACTCGTTATTATTTAAACGTCAGTGTGCCCATTTCATTCTTTGATAAAAGAGCAAATATTAATACTTCGGTTTATGCCACTGATTCACGCTATCAGCAATCTACATTGAGTATGAGCGGAACAGCAGGTAAAGATGACTTGGTTAATTATACCTTAACAGGCTCTAATCAGACGGGTGGGAATAATTTAGTCGGTGCTAATGTGAGCTATCGCCATCCTTATAGCACTTTATCTGCCTCTTATACTGAAGCAAATAATTATCGTCAAGGTGGACTGGGAACCCGAGGAACTATTGTTGCTATACCTAGTCATATTGCGTTTTCTGGGGATACTGGAAAAACTTATACTATTATTGAAGCGCCTATGGCGAATAATATGATGGTTAATGGGAATAAAGCGACATTAACCAATAATCAAGGTGTTGTTTTAGTCGCGAATACGATCCCTTATCGAACGAATACTTATATATTAACAAATACAGAATACCCATCGAATGCAGAAGTTTTAGGAAATATAACGCATGTTACGCCTTATTTAGGTGCTGTTAATCATCTCACATTAACCACGGATCAGCGCAAAACGTTCATTATCAGAGCTTCTTTAGAAAATGATGAAAGCTTACCTTTTGGTACTGAAGTTTTAAATAATAAGAAACAGAGTATCGGTTATGTTGGGCAATCGAGTGTACTTTATTTAAAAAGTGATGCGTTACCTTCTTCTGTCTCGATTAAATTAAATGAGGCAGGAAAAACAGAGTGTGTGATTAATCATTTAGTTAATACGATGGATAAAAATAGTAATATCTGTCGATAAAGGAAAGTCTTATGAAATCATCTGCCTTTATATTTTTAATGCTATTAGGAACAATAAGCCAGCAGGCAATCGCTAACTGTAAACCCGATAGCACTATTACTGCACCCAACGTTAATTTTGATTTATCTGCGGATTTAAATAGTACTTCAACAACGATCACAAAATCGAGTAGAACAACATTTCCAGGTACATATAAATGTACAGCAAGAGGATTATTATTTCCTAATACAGTGGGTATCGCTTCACCTTTTAATGATGGACGGACGGGAACAATTGGTTTTAATGGTGGTAAGCAGTTTGTTTCTATTACGTTAACGTCATTAGAAAAAGATAACGTAACGAATATTCCAGCGGGAACACATCCTGCTTCAGATTTAGATACTAACTTTACATTGAAATTTACGTTATTAAGTAGTAAACCTTCGACCAACTACACTGAAGTCAGTGGCAGTACAGCAATTGTTACACCCGTTATTTTAGCCTCTGATGCATCAAGTTTGGGGCTTGTTCAATGGTTATTGAATATTGTCACTAAATTAGTTCAATTTTTATTAACGTGGCAGTGGCCGGTTGATCAAAACGATATTTTCTTACAACCAATGCAAATTACATATAATCCTGTAATGACAACATGTAATTTTTCTAATGCAGGTTTAATTGTTTCATTGCCGTTAATTAGCGTAAAAGATGCAAAAACGGTAGATAAAGCAGGATATACCCCTTTTACATTAAATTTTACATGCCAAGATTTTTTGAGCGGTTCAAAAGCATCACGTAATATTAATATGTTTTTATCAAGCCAGAATTTATTGGCAACGGATAAAACCGTATTAACCAACACAACAGCACAAGGTGCAGGTGGTGTTGGATTCCGTGTCGTAAAAAGTGATAACACCGCAAGCCCGCTTATTTTATCTGACAATATTAATACACAAGGTAGTGCGACTAGTATTTTTAGTGTTAATCAAGGTGGCACCATATCCTCTGCATTTTCGATAAATATGGGCGCTTATTATTATCCTTATAATATTAATTCAGTCACTCAAGGAAAAATGACAAGTGCGGCAACACTTGTGATGTCTTACGATTAATAAGCCATAAAAAATGGAAGCGAAAATGAAAGGTGTTTTAATTCTATTATTCATGTTGATAACACATTTTACTTATGCAAGTGTGGTGCTTGAGCGCACTCGTTTAATACTTTCTGCCGATAAATCGATAATATCGTTGCAAGTTTTTAATCGAAGTGAACAGCCGACATTAATACAGAGTTGGGTAGATGAAGGGAATATTGCGTCCACACCAGAAACGACAACAGCACCTTTTATTGTTATTCCACCTATGACAAAAATAACTGCAAATGGTGGATTACAATTAAAAATACAACAATTAGAAAACAGGTTACCCAAAGATAGAGAATCTGTTTTTTATTTAAATGTATTAGATATTGCACCTAAACCAGAAAATAAAGAAAACCTCAGTACATTACAATTAGCATTGCAAACACGAATTAAACTTTTTTATCGTCCAGCACAACTTAAGTTAACCACCGAGGATGTTTTTAAAAAAATAGGGATAACTCATAATGGAGAATATTTAGAAATAAATAACCCTACAGCTTATTACTTTACAATTTCGAAGATGTATTTTAATGATAAAGAAGCACTATTAACAAATGCCATTATGGTTGCTCCTTTTGCAAAACAGCACATTCAATATCAAAAGCAAACTGATATGAACCAAGTAATTACTGTTATCTATATCGATGATGATGGAAACTATCAGCAAGATAAGAAGAATATACATTAATTATATTTGTATAATAAAAAAGGCCGCATATTATTAATGAAATTAATATGCAGCCTGTACAGCCAACGATTAGCCTTTAATTTATCGCTTAGCTTACATCTTCGTTATCCATAACATGGTGACGTTCAGCATGATAGCCTTCTTCGTCATAACCAAAACGCCAATAAGGAACGGCATAAATCAAGCTACGATCGTAACCATTATCACGACGAATATGGCGTCTTAATGCACGAATAATTTTGTCTTCACCTGCAATCCAAAATGCCACATCTTCAGCAGGTAATTCCCACGACATAAATTCATTAATTAAGTTTTGAGTTTGTTCTTCAACAGAACCAATTAACCAGATTATCTCTAAGCCACTAGGACGTTTAATTTCTTGGCGATGCGTTTCGTCTTCTACTCGTATAACGACTTTCCCTTGAACATTAGGCTGCATGGCTTCAATTAAAGCCATTAAAGCAGGTAATGAACTTGGATCTGCTGCCATATAGTAATGTGACGCTGGTGCTAATAAAGGCTCAGGGCCACCTGGATTAGTGATCCCAATATAGTCGCCTTGCTTAGCATTTAGCGCAAAATGAATAGCGGGGCCTGCATCGTTATGTACTGCAAATTCAATATCTAACTCTTTTTGTTCAGGGCGAATAGCGCGAACACTATAAGTACGTACAATCGATCTTGGTTCACCTTCAGGCCATTTAGGGCCTTTTTCAGAAAAGCCTGGGACTGTTGGTTTAACTTGGCCTTCTAAAGGTAAGAATATTTTTAAATGTGCCCCCGCAGTATCTGTTGGGTAAGTATTTAAATCATCACTCGTAAAGGTGATACAACGCATTCCCGGTGTAACATCAGTAATGCGCTTTACTTGAACTAGGCGAGGAGGCGCTGGTTTATAAATACTCTTTTCTTGAGGTGTTTTTTTGTTACTCACGTTTTTTTACCTGACTCATTTAATTGTTTTATTGACGTAGATATTATCATTTTCAATTAATAATGATAGTCATTATCAAAATTAACGTTGATTTAGTAAACGAATGCGTATTTTTTACTTATGTCTAGTGATTAGGTTCAAATTAACAATAAAGAAAAAAACTTAAAAATCAATGTAATAAGCTTAATGTAATAACTCTAAGGCATTAATTAAAAAGTCAGAGATAAATAAAAATACTAAATTACAATACAGAGGGAGGTGAATTGGTGTTCTTTTTTTAACGAAGGAATATTTTCAGATGGTTGTAACAAAGGAAGGAAAATCAATTAATACAGTGAGTAAACTTAATAGTAGGTATACTCACTGTATTGTCATATTAATTCAGCACTAGATTAAGCTTTTGGATCTGGACCAAATCTGTTGTCACCTTTAGTACCCTCAAGGCACATAAAGACAAAAACAATTAATCCACCAACAGCAGGAATAAATGCAAGTAAGAACATCCAACCTGATTTATCTTGATCGTGGAAACGACGAATAGTCACTGCAAGACTAGGTATGATAATTGCTAAAGAATAAATACCTATAATAATACCTGCAATTGAACCTAGTGAACTCATTTCACCTGTATTCATATCTACTGATGAAATTAAAATAGCGTATAGAACAGTAATAATAATGGTATTTACTAGAGTAAACATCCAATATTCTTTTCTGCGAGCACGGCCTGAAAAGTTAGCGTAATTATTTTTAATGACTTCCAAATACCAATTCATGACTTCATCCTTAATTTAGTAGCAACAATACGTAAGCCTAGTGTAAGAGATCTTTCTTAGCAATTAAGATAAATCTAAATTATCAAAATATGTATTTTGAACAGATATTATCCATATCCACACTTTTAATAGGGTGTGGATTTAATTCTTGAATTAATCATATGAGCATACCTGAATGACACATTCAGCGTGTCTTTATAGAATAATACAGATATGGATCCTCTAGGCGCCGATATCATAATTACTTTGGAAGCCTAATTCAACATTCATTCTATCTTATTTCTAGAGAGAAGGCTTTTTATAGGATTATTTATATTTTTATTTATCGTAATACATGCATAAAAAAGATTTTATCTCTTATTGTTAATCAAAAATGATGTATTTAAAATGATTTTATCAAGGAGTTTGATTTAAATTTAGTTAATCATGGAAGAATAAAAATATTTGTTTTTGTATTTTCTTTTATAAAAAAATTATTTATATAAAATTAGCTGTTAAAAGAGCATTCTAATAAGAATAGGTTAAGTTTTAATGACATTACACGGTAACCCACTATCTTAAATAAAGATAAAAGGGCTGAAGATAACTTCAGCCCTTTCTTTACTTCACTTCTATTTTATAGCTTACCATATTCGGCGCTAGTTAATTATATTGCTGTATGTACTTTGCCTTTACTTGACTTTCATTCCGGCTAACGTCATTAAGAAACGGAAGAGGGAAGACACAGCAAATAAGGCTAAAACACTACAAAACCAAATTGTAATCAACCATCCCCATTTTTTTAATAATGAGGGTTTACTTTGTATTTGTGGATCAGTGATAACCTTCTTCATAATTTGTTTTTCCTCTGAAAACGTAATAACTCCAGAATGTGTAAACGAGAATAATTGGAATAATAAACAATGCGCCAACTAGCATAAACCCTTGACTTTCTGGTGGTGCAGATGCTTCTACAAAACTAATTGCAGGTGGAATAATGTTAGGCCAAATGCTTATGCCTAATCCTGCAAAGCCTAAGAAAATTAAAGCCAGCGCACCAAAGAAAGGAAGGTAATGTCCTTGTTTTTTCACTGAGCGTAAAATTAACCAAGTGCTGTACAACACTAAAAGAGGAACAGGTAAAAAGAAGAACAGATTTGGTAATGTGAACCAACGTTCAGCAATTGCAGGTTGCGCTAATGGTGTCCATGCACTGACGGCTGCAATGACTGCAAGCATAATGAGTGTGAGAGGTTTAGCGACCTTATATAGACTCTGTTGTAAATGACCTTCGGTTTTCATAATCAGCCAGCCACATCCTAATAATGAATAGGCGATAACTAATCCAAATCCACAAAAGAGTGCAAAAGGGGATAACCAGTCAAAATAGCTACCCGCAAAGGCGCGATTAACAACCGGCAAACCTTGAACAACGCTACCCACGACAACACCTTGCATAAAGGTGGCTAAGATAGAGCCAAAGATAAATGCTTTATTCCAAAAGCCTTTATGACTGTCATCTGCTTTAAAACGAAATTCAAAAGCGACACCACGGAAAATTAATGCGACAAGCATTAAGGTTAAAGGCATTGCCAAGGCATCAAGAATAACCGCGTAAGCTAATGGGAAGGCACCAAATAATGAAGCTCCACCTAGGACTAACCATGTTTCGTTACCATCCCATACAGGGGCAACAGTATTCATCATTAAGTCACGATCTTGGTCACTTTTAATAAATGGATAAAGCATACCGATACCAAGATCGAAACCATCCATTACGATATACATTAACGTACTAAATACGATAATGATGAACCAAATAACTGGTAAATCAATTCCCATGATGAACCTCCGGTGTACCTTTACGGATTAGTTTTAACATATAGGCATATCCAATACCGAATACAGACCCATAAACAACTAAGAAGATCAGCAGGCTTATACTCATATGCATTTCGCCATGTGCAGATACGGCATCTCGTGTTCGTTGTACGCCATAAACAACCCAAGGTTGACGTCCTACTTCTGTTGTAAACCAACCAGCAAGAATAGCGATAAGACCCGAAGGCGCCATTAAGAAAGTTAAGCGTAAGAAAGCTTTAGATTCATAAAGTTTCTTTTTATATCGCAGCCAAGTTCCCCATACACCAACTAAAATCATTAACATCCCAAGGCCAACCATAATGCGGAAAGACCAGAAGACGATAAGTGAGTTTGGTCGATCTTCTTTAGGAAACTCTTTTAATGCCGGAACTTGTTTTTCTAAGCTGTGAGTTAAGATCATGCTGCCAAGATAAGGAATTTCTATCTTATATTTCGTTTCTTCAGCATCCATATCAGGCACACCAAAGAGAATTAACGGTGTTGCTTCTCCTGGTTCATTTTCCCAGTGACCTTCAATAGCGGCGATTTTAGCGGGTTGATGTTTTAAGGTGTTTAAACCATGAACATCTCCAATGAGTGCTTGAATTGGTGCTAAAATTAAAATCATCCATAAAGACATTGAAAGCATTTTTTTCATTGCAGATGTTTTATGGCCTTTGAGTAGATGCCATGAAGCAGATGCAGCAATAAAGAAGGCGGAAGCAAGGAAAGCTGCAACACCCATATGAGCAAGGCGATAAGGGAACGATGGGTTAAAAATAACGGCGATCCAATCTACCGGAACGACTTGGTTATTTATAATTTCAAATCCTTGCGGTGTTTGCATCCAGCTATTTGAAGCCAAGATCCAAAACGTAGACATTAATGTGCCTAATGCCACCATACAGGTTGCGAAAAAGTGAAGTTTTTCACCTACTTTATTCCAGCCAAACAGCATCACACCTAAGAAACCAGCTTCTAAGAAGAAAGCGGTAAGTACTTCATAAGTGAGTAGAGGGCCTGTAATTGAGCCAGCAAAATCAGAGAAAAAGCTCCAGTTGGTTCCAAATTGATAGGCCATAACCAAACCAGAGACAACGCCCATAGCAAAGTTAACAGCGAATATTTTTGACCAAAAATGGAATAGCGCTAAATAATCCTTATTGCGAGTTTTTAACCATAAACCTTCCAATACGGCTAAAAAGCTAGCCAGTCCGATCGTAATTGCGGGAAAGATAATATGGAAAGAAACTGTGAACGCAAACTGGATACGCGCCAAATCAAAGGCACTTAACCCAAGCATAAAAACCTCGTTTTATTGATATAAAAATGTAAATTGCAGGTAAAACGTGTGGATTAGTAGACCATATGACAGTAAGCTATAATAGTGACAATAAGTTTAAAAATGACTATAACAGTTTTGAGGTAAACAGTTTTATATGACTCGATATGAACAGCTTGCATCGCAAATACGCCAACAAATTGAAGATAATATCTGGCAATCTGGCGACCGTTTACCTTCATTGCGGGATACGGTGAAACAATCAGGTTTAAGTTTAATGACTGTTTTACAATCGTACCAGTTATTAGAAAGCCAAGGATGGATAACAGCGCGACCACAATCAGGTTATTACGTTGCACATCGTAATAACCGTTTCGGTCAAGTAACCGCTAGCAAAGGGCTACACATGAGTGAAAATGTTGAAATTAGCACCTCTATTTTCAATGTACTTCAAGCGTGTAAAGATCCTGAAATTATTCCTTTTGGTTCCGCTTTCCCCGATCCCAGCCTATTTATTCAGCCTAAATTAAGTAGCGCATTGGCTTCTGCTGCAAGGCATTTAGCGCCTCAAAGTTCAGTGATCAATCTACCACCAGGAAATGAAAAGTTACGCCGTAACATTGCGCAACGCTATGCATTACAAGGAATTCATGTCTCTCCAGATGAAATTGTGATTACTGCTGGTGCAATGGAATCACTCAGTTTTAGTTTGCAAGCCGTTACCGAACCGGGTGACTGGGTCGTGATTGAATCACCTGCATTTTATGGTGCATTACAAGCCATTGAGCGTTTACGATTAAAAGCGATTGCCATTAGAACAGATCCAGTAACAGGAATTTGTTTAGATGAACTCGAAAAAGTGGTTGAGCAATACGATATTAAAGCCTGTTGGTTGATGAGTCATTGTCAAAATCCATTAGGTGGAACAATGCCTGATGAAAATAAAATAAAGCTGGTGGATATATTAGCGAAGAAACAGATAACGCTAATCGAAGACGATGTCTATGGCGAACTCTATAACAGCCAGAAAGCACCTATGCCAGTAAAAGGTTTTGATAAAACAAATAGCGTTTTACATTGCGCTTCTTTTTCTAAATGCCTTGCACCGGGATTTCGTGTGGGTTGGGTTGCAGCTGGAAAACATGCAACAAAAATACAGCAGTTGCAAATGATGAGTACAGTATCTGCGAGTATGCCAACACAACAAGCTATTGCCGATTATTTGTCACAAGGTGGCTATGATACGCATCTTCGCCGATTAAGATTATTATTAGAACAAAGGCGTTATCGTATGTTACAAGCGATACAAACGCATTTATCAGAAGATGTAAAAGTGAATATTCCATCAGGAGGATATTTTCTCTGGTTAGAATTTGAATCAACATTTGATGCGAATAAACTCTATCATTTTGCATTAGAGAGAGGTGTCAGTATTGCGCCAGGTTCAATGTTTTCCACCAGCTCTCAATTTAATCATGCATTTCGTTTAAACTCTTCTTTTCAATGGAATAGTCGTACTGAAAAAGGAATGGAAATTATTGGAGAAGGGTGCAGAAAATTACGACGTAAATAGCTGACGCCAGCGCACATTTTTAAAAGTTAACTATTGATTTATTGACGGTAATCTCCAATGATTGATCCCTAACCTCATTATCAGACTGATAGCCAGATATTGAAGGAGGATACAATGAAGCTACGTTGTTTTGATCAACAAGAGTTACCGTTTATATCATGGAATAATCAAAAAGGCACAACGCAAGAAATTGTGTGCTGGCCAGTTAATAATGATTTTTCATGGCGAGCGTGTTTAACCTCTATCGAAGAGAATAGCTCATTAGGACAGTTTCCTGACATTGAACGGCAAATAGTGCTATTAGAAGGTAATGGCATCAATTTAAATAGCCCTGGTTTTCTTAATCATTCCGTTACTGACTTTTATCAGCCTTTTGATTTTTCAGGTGATATTCCTGTTAAATCTGAACTTATTAAAGGCAGCGTAAAGTGTCTAAATATTATGGTGCGTCAGACATGTTGGAAAGCAGAGACGACCTTAATAACACAACCGCTTATTTTACCTAGTTCTCATGCAGGATTAATTTATGTCACTCAAGGTGAATGGACTTTAATTGGCGCGACTTGCCAGCGTTTATCAAAAGGACAGGGGGCTTGGTGGTTACCTGATATTCGAGAAGGTGAAATAAGACCGTTAACCGCAAACTGTCAATTATTATGGGCAGATATTCGACCACTTAAATAGAGGGCATTCTTGTGGTCAAATTCTGATTAGAATAATAAATAGTGCTTAGGATTAAGGCTAATTTAAAGCCAGATTAATTGCTGCAAATGTGAGTAATCCACCCGCGATGCCATCGTTATAGCGGCGACGTTTTTCACTTAAACCGCCTTTTAAGCCAATATAAGCAAAAAAGGTGCCGAGCAAACCATAAATAATTAAGCAAGTCGTGATAAATATCCCAGATAACAGTAATGATTGTGTTGCGATATCATTATGATTATCAATAAAGTTTGGTAAAATAGCGAGATAAACTAATAGTCCTTTAGGATTAAGAAAACTGGTTAAAAAACCTTTACGAAATAAGTGTGAGGTTTTTGAGGCATCGAGGGCTAATTGACCTTTTTTGCAGGCGGATATCAACATTTTGACTGCAAGATAACTGATATAAAACACACCAACCCATTTGAGTAAATGAAATAAAATGGGTGATGCTGACACTAAGGCGGCAAGCCCTAATGCGCTTAGTAATGCATGGGTTAAATAGCCTGATATAACGCCAGCGTTGGCAACCCATGCAGATTTCATACCGCCTGATAGCCCTTGAGATGAGATAAAAAGAATATCGGGCCCAGGTGTGCAGATAAGCGGTAGAACCGTTAATGCGAATAATAATAAAGTGTTAAATTCCATCTTTTCACCTGATAGAGATAGTTTAAGAGAAATATCGTTTTTGCTGTGAAATTTAGCGGAAAGATTATATGATGTTTTCGAAAAAATCGGGTTGCTTTGTTGCTAACAAAAAGAATTAATTGGCAATAAAATTCCATAAATAGAATTAAGGTTAATCTTTGATGTCAATAAAATTAGATAAGATAGATAAACATATTTTGCAGGTGCTTCAACGTGATGGCAAAATCCAGAACATTGAGCTGGCAAAAGAGGTTGGACTCTCACCTTCTCCTTGTCTTCGTCGCGTGCGTTTACTTGAAGAATCTGGTGTGATCACTCGTTATGTTGCTGTATTAGATGGTAGTAAGGTTGATGCAGGGTTATCTTTATTTGCAAGAATTTGGTTTAGAGCACAAGATGCTGAAACTATTGAAGAATTTGTAAAGGCTATCAAGGTATTACCTGAAGTGGTTGAGTGTCATTTAATGGCAGGCGAATGCGATGCGCTAATTCGAATTGTGACGAAAGATTTAGCAACGTATCGTCGCTTCCATGCCGATTATTTAACACAAATTCCAAGCATCCAAAGTATAAAAACAGAAGTACCAATGGAAACGGTAAAAGTGAGTTTTGCTTTGCCACTTTAATTTTCTAAACAGTTAGGTTTAGTTGATTTTAAATTATCACACGATATTCTTAGTCGAGAAAGCCTCTAGTTAAAGTTAACGGAGGCTTTTTTATAACTATAAGTTAAATTATCCAGCTTTTAATAAAACGATATATTTCTGGTGTATAAAGCAACATACAAATAAATAATGATGCACCAATAAAATAGATATCAAATGACCAAGTACATAAAGAGACAATAATTAACATTAATATTGTAAGAATGACGATACAAAGTCTGAACTGTGTAAGAGTTATTTGACCTGCACACGATAATAACTCACCAATTAACTCAAAAAATCGGACATCTTACTTCATTAAAATAAATCCATTTAATAGAATTAAGTATATTAGGCTTATTTATTACAGTCTAATTTTTTATCTTTAAGTTATTTTACTTATATTGTTCCGTGTACTCTTGTAATAATAGAGCTAATAAGTAGCTCTATTATATTTAATTTCCTGTTTAGATTATCAATAAAGAAATTTATTTTTTTTGAGATAAATTGGAAAATTCTTTTGTTACAATCTCTGTGGCTTTCACAATAATATCTTTACGGTATTTTGCATCTTGTTCTTGTTGTGTGAAATAGACCACTAAAATTAATGGTGCATGGTTTTTAGGCCAAATAACGGCGATATCATTAGTCGTACCATAATCACCACTGCCAGTTTTATCCCCAACAATCCAGTGTTTTGGTAAACCCGCTTTAATACTGTGATCACCTGTTGTATTGCCTTTTAACCAAGTAACAAGCTGTTGACGTTGAGATTGACCTAATGCGTCACCTAATGTCAATGCTTGAAGGCTTTTAGCCATAGCAATTGGAGAAGTCGTATCACGAGGATCACCATGAATTGCTGTATTTAATTCAGGCTCTTTACGATCTAGGCGATAAGTTACATCATTAATTGAACGTGCAAATTGAGTGACTTTGGCTGGACCACCTAAATAATCTAAGATTTTATTCATTGCTGTATTATCGCTATATTGCAACGTAGCAGCACTTAATTGAGCTAAAGACATTCCTGTTACTAAATGTTTTTCTGTAATAGGGCTGTAAGCAACTAAGTCGGATTTTTTAATTGTAATATTCTTATCTAATAATCCCGCTTGTTTTTCACTCTCTTTTAAAACTGCCGCAACAGCCATAACCTTACTTGTACTTGCCATCGCAAAACGTTCTTCACCACGATATGTTATTTGTGAATTATCTTCCGTGTTGATTAAAGCAACACCTAAACGACCTTGGCTATATTTTTCAAGCGTACTTAATTGCTCTTCAATCGTATTATTGGTGTTAGCCCATAACATTGGAGATACCAATAGAGATATTAATGAAACTGCAATCGTCGCTGTTTGGCGAAATGTTGTTTTAAACATAGTCATTGTTGCTCATATTAAGTTAATAAAGAAAATATCAATATAAATAGACAGTTATTGAGTAGATATAGAGCCGTTTATTTATGAGGTGCAATATCCTATTTAATTGATTTATTGACAATCGATAATAAATCACCTTAGCCTATAGAAAATCTAATGGCTAAAAATATTATGCGAACTCATCTTCCCCTAAATGCATTACGTGCATTTGAAGCTTCAGCAAGGCACCTTAATTTCACCAAAGCGGCATTAGAGCTGTATGTCACTCAAGGTGCTGTTAGCCAACAAGTGAGAATGTTAGAAGAGCGACTTGGCGTTATTCTTTTTAAGCGTTTACCCCGTGGCTTAGAAATGACGGATGATGCCCAGATTTTATTTTCTGTGTTAACAACGGCTTTTAGTGATATTGAGCGTGTATTTAAGCAATTTGAACGTGGTGAATATCGCGATGTTGTTTCAATTGCGGCTGTTGGCACATTTGCGGTGGGATGGTTATTACCTAGATTAGCTGAATTTAGGCAGTTATATCCAAGAATAGAATTAAATTTAAGAACAAATAATAATGTGGTTAATTTGGCTACTGAAGGATTAGATTTTGCGATTCGATTTGGTGAAGGTTTATGGCCATTGACACATAATAAAGCGTTATTTTCTGCGCCATTAACGGTGTTATGTTCATCAGATACAGCGAAACGTTTACAACATCCGACAGATTTAATAAATGAAAACTTATATCGCTCTTATCGAGAAGATGAGTGGTTACAATGGTTTGAAAAAGCAAAGATGCCGCCGATAAAAATAACAGGCTCTATTTTTGACTCTTCACGCTTAATGATTGAAAGCGCAATTTATGAAGGGGGTGTTGCATTAGCACCCGCAAAAATGTTTTCAAGAGAAATTAAAAATGGTCAGTTAGTACAACCCTTTAAAATAGAAGTTGAATTGGGAAAATATTGGCTAACATATTTAAAATCAAAGCCAATGACAGCATCAATGGAAATATTTCAGCAATGGCTAATGAATGAAGCGCTAAAAGAAATCAGTGAATGATATAAAAATAAAAAAGCACTGATTAATCTCAGTGCCATTTGTTGTTTTTACTTGCATATATTTTTTCAATTACAAAGAAAAATGCTCTTTTACTATTTCTCTGCCTATTTCAATAGATGCGGTTGCAGCAGGTGATGGAGCATTACAAACATGCAGCGAGCGTTTGCCTTTTACAAAATGAAAATCATCTACTAATTTCCCTTCACGAGTTAACGCTTGGGCTCTAACACCCGCAGGACCTGGATGAATATCTGCTTCACGTAAATCAGGAATGAGTTTCTGTGCATTTGCAGTAAATAATTTACGTGAATATGAGCGGCGAAGCTCTGCCATTCCTTCACCTAAATAATTTCCAGCAATTTTCCAAAATCCTTTATAAGTCAGCACTTCAGTGAGATCTTTTAAGTTAATATCGCTTTTTTTATAGCCTTCACGCTTAAATGCTAATACTGCGTTAGGTCCAACATCACGATGCCCGTTATACATACGCGTAAAGTGTACACCTAAGAAGGGAAAATCAGGATTAGGAACAGGGTAGATAAGATGGTTTACTAAGTAGTTTTTATTAGCATTAAGCATAAAATATTCACCACGGAATGGGACTATTTTCATTCCTGTGTCATAACCTGCCATTTTAGCAATACGATCACTAAATAAGCCGGCGCAATTAATCAACCATTTACCTGTAAATTGATTATTGGATGTTGTGACAGTAACAGTATCATCGGTTTCATTAATTGCTGTCACCGTTTGTCCAAATGCAAATTCACCGCCTCGTGATTGAATAATTTCAACGTGTTTTGCTGCAATTTCAGGGTAATTCACAATACCTGCATCAGGAACTAATAGAGCCGCGATACCATTGACATAAGGTTCTCTGACTTTAAGTTCAGATTCAGTCATTTTGATAACTTCAAGCCCGTTTTCAATGCCACGTTGATAGATATTTTCTAACGCTTTTAACTCTTTTTCATTGTTAGCAACAATAACTTTGCCACAACGATCATAATAGAGATTATGTTGTTGGCAAAACGCATATGTCGTAATGTTGCCTTGTTTTGCCAGCCTTGCTTTAAGGCTCCCTGGTGTGTAATAAATACCGGAATGAACAACATTACTGTTATGCCCACTTTGGTGAGCAGCAGGGCCTGACTCTTTATCAATCACTAGCAATTTCAGCTCAGGTTGACTCTCTTGTAGCGCACTTGCAACCCCTAATCCAACTAATCCCGCACCAATAATAATCACGTCATAAGCCATAATATTATCCATTTTATAAATTTTAAATTAACAGGGTTCTTGTTGTAATCGCTTTAATTTGCCACGTACATTGGTTAAATGAAGACGCATTCTATGGCTTGTTTCATCGTGATCTTGTTGGCGTATTGATTCGACAATTGCCTCATGTTCCGCAATCACTCGCTCAATTTCAGTATCTCGTCCTTTGTTTTTACTTAGCGAATACATTAATACGCCAAGGTAGAGTTCGTGTAAGTTATCTAAGATCTGGACAAAAAAAGAGTTATGAGAGGCAACCATAATAGAACGATGAAATTGATAGTCCTCTTTATGACCAATACTTTTGTTTTGTCTTGTTGCTAAAACAAAGGCATCGTGGGCGTTTTCGATAGCGCGTAATTCTTCTGGTGTTCGACGTAAAGCGGCAATAGCTGCCGCTTCATGTTCAATGACCTCACGCATTTCGAGCAGTGAATCTATCTCTTCAGGGCAAGCAATTTCCATTACCAATGGTTCATATTTACTGAGTATAGAATGGTCAATTACACGGCGACCACCCCCTTGGCGTGAAGTTACTATGCCACTGGCTTCTAAGACACCTAATGCTTCTCTGATGGGAACTCGACTGACGCCAAAGGCGTCAGCAAGTACATTTTCAGAGGGTAACTTTTCACCAATAGGGTAAGTCCCGTTACTAATATTTTGCTTTATCTGCTCAAGAATTTGATGCGACGCTTTTTGGCGTGAGATCTTTTGTATCATCTAGTTTTCTCCAGATGCATGCTCCATATTGGCTAACTGTTTTTTAGACCGTAATAAATGGAATGCACCCGTTAATAGGATCAAGGCGACACCTAAAAGGTCGGTATATAAGCCCGGTTTAATCATTAGAATTGCCGCTGCTGCAAATGCAATACGCTCAAACCATGTTGTTTTAATCATCCAGAAGTTTGCCGTTGCGATACTGAGTGCATAAATTCCGATTAATGCACTAATAATCATTAATCCAATTGAAAGTACACCTAAATTATCACCTTGCATCAGTAAAGCAGGGTTATAGACTAAAATAAACGGAATAATAAAACCGGGAAGTGCTAAACGAACCGCATCCCATGATGTTTGCATTGGATCAGCTCTAGCAATACTGGCCGCGGTATAACTTGCTAATGCTACGGGTGGTGTAATATTGGATAAAGCTCCGAACCAGAAAACAAAGAAGTGAGCCGCTAAAGGCATAACACCCGCTTTAATTAAGATAGGTGACACTGTAACGGCTACGACAATATATAACGCCGTTGAAGGTAAACCCATACTTAATACAATGCACACTAGCATAACGACTAATAAGATCATCCATAATGTGTTATCTGTCATTGAGACGATATTGAATGCCAATGTTGCACCGATACCTGTCATTGTCACAACACAGATGATGACACCGATTGCAGCACAAGCGACAGTCACTTGAACAGATCCACGAGCCGCTTCCGCTAAGGCGTCAGCTACTTTAGTTAATGTCATACGGACTGATTTATCAGGCGTTATCCAACTTGCGATAATAATGGTCAGAATACCTAAGAAGCCTGCATAAATAGGTGTTTTACCCACTAATAAAGTGCCAATAACAATAACTAAAGGTAGTAATAATAAACCACGCGCTTTTAATACCGCTTTAACTTGTGGAATATTCTCTTTACTTAAACCTTTTAATCCTTGTTTTTTGGCTTCGATATCAATCGCCATAATTAAAGCTGCGTAATATAACAACGCTGGAATAATCGCTGCAATAACAATAGTGGTATAAGAAATGCCTAAAAAGCCCGCCATAATAAATGCGGCAGCACCCATAATAGGTGGCATTATCATACCGCCTGTTGATGCTGTTGCTTCTACGGCACCCGCAAAGCGAGGCGTTAATCCAATGCTTTTCATTAAAGGAATGGTAAAAGTCCCCGTTGTTGCTACGTTGGCGACAGCACTTCCGCTTAATGAACCTGTTAATGCAGATGAAATAACAGCGACTTGAGCAGGACCACCTCGGCGACGACCCGCAAGAGCAAGTGCTAAGTCATTAAACAGGGCTGTTGCGCCACTGACACTTAAGAACGATCCAAAAAGAATAAAGACAACAATCGCTGTCGAGGCTGTTGAAAGGGTGATCCCAAAAATACCTTCACTGGTCATAAATAAACGGTATAACAATCTTTCTACAGAAAATCCGGCATGACCGAAAATACCCATAAAATACTGACCAAATAAAGCATAGATAATGGCAAAAGTTGCAAGCCCTGGAATGAAATACCCAGTGGTTCTTCTTGCTGCTTCAAACAGTACAATAATACCCAGTATTGCCATGACATAATCGGTAGTGTTGGGAATACTTTTTCTTACAACATGAAGATCGACGTAATTAAAGAAAAAATATCCATAACTGATTAATGTTAAAGCAATAAAAAGATAATCCCATCCATTAAATTTAGGCGTTGAAAAACGCTTAGAGAATGGAAACAGAATAAAGCCTAGAATTAAAATACCGCTAAGAAAAATAGTATTACGGTAAAATTCTTGAGTATTTGATAATGCGTTGGAATAAATAGCGTAAAGCGAAATTAATATTGCAAGAGTCGTGGTAATTTTCAGGTAAATACCTGCAAGTTGGCGATTGCCGGAGCTTGCTTCTTTATCTAATGCAGGTGGCTCTACCGGAGTTAGGTGGTCATTGTTAGTCATAACTCACTCCTGTTATTTATTATTAGTCTGCGTTTGAGCTTCTGGTGGAATAAGATAATCAGGGATCTCTAATCCGATTTCTTTGTAGTAGCGGTAAGCCCCTAAATGTAATGGTACAGAAACACCTTTTAATGCATTTTCTGTGGTGATGTACTTGGCTGCGCTGTGAACTTGATGAACCTCTGGAAGGTTCTCAAACATGGTTTTTGTCAACTCATAAACCAGATCATTATCAATGCTGGTTGTGGTCATTAAGATATTAGGTTGAGCAATCGTATTGACCATTTCAGTTTGACGAGGGTAGGTGTTGGCGGGGATTTCAAAACGAAACCATGAATTCGCTACATGATTGATATCATCAAGTTGCTTATCCGTGACTTCGAGTAATTTTGCACTGACACCACTTGCGTACATATCAGTTACCGCAGAAGCTGGCACCCCAGCAGGTAATGCACCACCATCAAGGCGGCCATCTCGCATGGCAGAAACGGTATCGCCATATCCAAGATATTCAGGTGTGATATCTTTTTTAGTTAAATTCACGCCTTGAAGAATAATAATCGTGGATTGTTCAGTACCACTGGCTTGAGGACCCACAGAAAAGCTAGTCGCGCGAATATCTTCTAATGTGCCCGTTTTTACTTTGTTATCCATTAAAACAAAGTGCTCAACATTAGGCCATAACATAGAAATTGAACGCAGATCTTTTTCTGGTTTGCCTTCAAAATTACGCACCCCTTCATAAGCCTCTACGGCTAAAAGGCTTTGTAAAATTGAAAGTTGAGCTTCATTTTTCTGCATTAAATAGATATTTTCTATCGATCCTGCTGAAGATTGTCCTGTTACTTGAACACCTCTGTCCTTAAGATGTGTACTCCATACGTTTGCTAAACCCACTCCCATCGGATAATACGTTCCTCCTGTTGAAGCGGTTGCTACAGAGAGAAATTGTTTATTCGCATTCTCTTTTTTGCCGATTACTGCTAATGAGACAACAGCAATAACAGCAACAATACCGATGGCAAGCTTTGTTTTTCTTATTCTCATGATGTTGTTCCTGTACATAAAAACGCAGGTGAATGTTTCACACTAACTTGTATACAACATGACAACTTTTATAGAAAACAAGAAAGTTAAAGAATTGTGAGGTGACGTAATGAAATTTAAACAAGAAAATAACAATTTGTGATCAACATAGTAATTATGCAATTTTTAATCATAATTATGGTGATAGTCATAAAACACAAAAGAAAATATCAATAACTTGCTAGGGAAACGATAAAATGAGCTAAAAAATAGCCTATTTATCGATAATAAAAAATAAAATGAAAAAAAGAGAAGTTGGTAGAAATTTAAACAATTTTGCGAAAAAAAGTGAAAATAGATGAGTTTGAGAATTAAGAAAATAAGTAAAATTAAGGATTAATCAGTATTCTTATAATGCAATAGAGAGCACTCCTGTTGCAATTAGAATAAACATTGCAGACCACACCAATGCAGAAATAGCGCTAGTGATATAAATACCATAAGCAGGTAATTTTAATAAGCCTGCACTAAAGGGTGTTAAATAACGAAAGACAGCTAAGAATCGAGAAATAAACAAAATATAGTACGTTTTATTTTTTAATAACTGTTGAACTCGATTTATTTTTGATTGATAACGCTTAACCCACAATTTAAGACGAGGAAAACGATAAATTGAACACCCCAATTCATAGCTTAAAATTGAACCTAATAAGGCACCAAAACTGGTTGCTAACCAAAGAAATATCGGGGAGTAAAGTGGTAAACAGGCACCAAAAATAAAGATCAACATCAAAGATGCTGGTGGCAAAAATGAAGAAATACCGATGGTCGATTTTCCAGCCGTGATTAAGATAATAGATAAGAATAGGGTAATAGGAGATAAGTGACTCAATGAGTCTAATACCATGTGAAAGATTTCCATTTAATTATCTCCAGCAGCAAAATAAATGATAATAATAGAGATAAGTCTTAAGATTATTATGAGCTAATATTATGATTTCTATTTATTCTTAATTAACATTTTAGCCCATTCAACAGGGCTGTTTTTTATTGGTAATTTTAATTTCTGACTTAATGAGTATAACGTAGGTGCGGGTATATCTGAAAGGGATTGCAACGTTGAGCTCATTAATACACTTTCAGGAGCACCATCAGCAATTAATTTTCCTGATGATAAATGGATAACCCGCTGAAAATGACGTGCCGTAAAATCAAGATCATGGCTAATCGCAAGAACAGATGTACCTAATGTTTTTTGTATCTGAAGCCAGTTCTCAAAACATGTTAGCCAATGTGCATCGAAATCGCGAGTCGGCTCATCAAGTAGTAATATTTTGGGGGATAGAATACTCAAACTTGCAACGGCAACCATTCTACGTTGACCTGCGTGTAAATCTAAAGGATGAACATCAGCGACATTGCTTAAACCGCAAAGCATTAATGTTTCATCCAAACGTTTTTTAATCTCTTCTTTAGAAAACTTGCGTTGTTTCAAGCCAAAAGAAACTTCTTTTTCTACGGTGTTATGAAATATTTGTCGTTCAGGCTCTTGGAATAATACACCAATATATTGAGCACGTTGCTGTGCTTTCATTTGAGATAATAACTGATTATTGAGTTTTATCTCACCTTCATTAGGCGTTAACAATCCTGCAATTAAACGTAATAGTGTTGATTTACCCGCACCATTATCACCAACGAGTGTTATCCATTCACCTTGATTTAATGTTAAAGATAATTGAGAAATACACGGTGGAACATCTTCACTCCAACGATAAGTCACTTTATCAAGCTGTAACATAAAACTCCTTAAAAGCCTTAAGTAAGGCCTTATCGTTATTTACAATATTTTTTTTCCAATGATGGTTTTCGACTAACCAATTTAAAGCTAACCATGCATCAGGAGCATTAATTGTTGTAAATAAGAAAGGAAATATATCTTTTAAAGCACCTGCTGCTTTTATTGTTCCTGCTTCTAACAATAAAAATTGTTCACTAAGTGTTATTGCAGGCAATAAATTGCGTTCAAAAATAATCACACTACATGTGTGCTCTTGTGCGTACCGTTTAATGCGTTGCTGTAATTGTTGTGTTGCATTTGGTGTTAAACGACTAAATGCTTCATCAAGCAATAATAATTTAGGGTGCATGGCAAGAGCGCTTGCAATGACTACACGCTGCGCTTCTCCGCCTGACAGTGTAGAAGGGTGGCGGAAACGAAGGCTGTCACATTGCGTTAATATCATTGCTTCTTTTACGCGAAATCGAACTTCATTATCACTTAACCCTAAATTTTCAGGGCCAAAAGCAATCTCTTGCTCTACTGTAAAAGCACAACCTGAAAGTTGTAATTGAGGAGATTGTTGAACGAGTTGTCTACCGGGGGCTAGTGATACTAATCGGCTTTTATCCAGAGCAATATTTTGTACAATTCCCAAGCCTTGCACTGAGCCTGTTAATAAATCGGGATGCCAACCTGCTAGTAGTTGGGCAAGAAGGCTTTTTCCACTGCCATTTCCTCCCAAAACAACAAGCCATTCTCCTTGCTTTAATTGTAGATCAATAGGGCCAATAATAGGTTGCTCATCGTCTTTAGGAGTAAAACTAAATTGCTGAAGATTTATTACCATAGCCAAATAGCTCCTTCAACAAAGATAAGCAGTAAAATAAAATAGCGTAACATCTCTTGTAGTGGTGTATCGACAGGGGGAGAAAGCGTGGTACGTTTTGCAATAATACGAAATCCTCGCATATCTAATGCAGCGCTACGAATCGTTAAATCACTTAATACATGGCTAATAAGTGGCAAGACAATAGCAGGCAATGTTATTAGACGTTGCCAGAATGAACCATCAAGAGGTACACCTCGTGCTAATTGTGCTTCTCTTATATTGTGTAACTGTTGGCGTAATTGTTCTACAAGTAACAAAGGCCCTGCTAATAAATAGGAAAGACTCATAGGTAGACGGCTAGCAAATAAGGCCCTAATAAATTGTTCGGTTGAAGTGTACTGCAACCACAATTGAGCACCGCTTATTATTGCTAATAATCTTAGCCATAGCGTTATTGCCATAGCTTGTTTACTGGTATCTAAAATGCCACCTGTTAACCAATAAGCAAACCAACCGCTATGAACTAACCATAGGCCTATCGCCATAGGGATCATCAACCATGCAATAAGGCGCCAACGCCAGCGAGAGGCTTTCCAGAGTAATAAGCTAATAAAAGTACCACTGCTAATTATCAGCAGTGGTAAGCTTAATGATAAAAACAGCACACTGGCACTTAGCCAAAGCCATAATGCCAATGAGGTAAAGGGGTGCATTATTAGCGAACCTTAGCCATTGCAGGGAAGTTGCGTTGTGTTTTTTGTGGTAATTGACGTACTAATAACCAAGCAATAATCGCTGATAATATTTTATCGGCGAGATTTGCACCTAAAACAGTAATTGCAACAGATTCAATAAGCCCTTCACCAACCGCATGAAAATAAGCGACAAAGAAATCTGCGCCACTGCCTGTGGCACCACCAAATAAATAAGTCCGAATTGGAACAGCGACAACCATTAACGCTAAAGTAATAATAATACCTGAGCCAATAACTCGAGTTAATGAACGAAAACCACCAGCACGCGCTAATAAACCTGCACTTAATCCTATCATCATGGCAACAGGTGCAAATGCAGCAGCCATTGGGCCACTAATTAATCCCCATAACAGGTTGGTTAATAATCCAGTAAATAATGCAACCCATGGACCACCTAATAAGGCACAGATAAGCGTGCCGATGGAGTCTAAAAAGATAGGAAGTTTGACCATTGAGGTGATTTGACCACCGATCATATTTATTGCAATAGAAACAACAATGAGCACAAGAGTACGGCTCGAAATTAGAGGAGTTGTAGACATAGTTTAAAAACCTTTACAAAGGATAGTGACTATTGGTTTTATTATTCTGCATCAATAACGCTCTTTTTATAAAAAGGCTATTTACGCGGTGTGATGACCAACTCCTCATAACCAGAGTGTTCACAAGGCTGACGGCTAAAAGTCACTTGCTCTAACTCACCAATAACGAGTTCTAGCGTTGTGCGCACTGTACAACCTGGCATCATATGTCCACCACACATTAATCCATTTTCATCTGAAACCGCTAAATGCAAATGTTCACCTTGGTCATCTAATGTTCCAATTAGTGAAACAATTTCAAATTTACCCGTAAGATAGCGATTTTCTTCACGTCCTGCAAAGCGTAATACCACATCTGTTAAACTGCCCACACAACCTGCAATAAATGCCGATTTCAGGTTTTGTTCTTTAATCATCTGTCGTAATGCCATAATCACATCTTCATTAGGGAGAAGGCGAAGTGGAATAAATCGAGAATTGGAATAAAGTAATGAGGTGTGTGGCATGGTGATTATCCTAATAACTGAATGTCTATATTTAATTTATTATGGTTATTGTAAGCACTAAAATGACCGTTTCAGATAAGATAAGACTTAGTTTATTTTTATTATCTACTTTCATTTTTATGCACAAAACTCGCATAATGTATTATTAATAAAAAAAACGAAAGAGGAAATAGATAATAACTTTTTATTAACAATGAAATTGTTTTGTATCAAAAGAATAAAATATGGAAAAACAAAGGAGGGCATAAGGATGAAAGGAGAATGTTCATCCTTATTTTTCTAAATAGGGCGTTTAAGTAAGATAACTAAATAATCAAATTATAATCAATATGTTCCATTAATTTAGCGTTATCACTATAATCGACAGGAATAGCAAGAACAGCAGGGCCATCAACAGCCATTGCTTCATGTAAAACGCTACGTAATTGAGAAGCACATTCAACAGAAAACCCTTTAGCTCCGAAGGATTCCGCGTAACGTTTAAAATCAATTGCGCCAAATTTCACGCCAGAATAACGACCATATTTTTCCTTTTCTTGCATTTCGACCATATTATAAGCGTTATCCACCCAGATAATATGTAGGATATTTGTATTTAAACGAACCGCAGTTTCTAATTCCATTGAAGATTGCATAAAGCCACCATCACCAGAAACAGAAATAATTTTGTCAGAAGGACGAACAAAAGAGGCACCAATTCCCCACGGCAATGCAACACCCATAGTTTGTTGACCATTAGAAATCAGCATTTGTCTTGCTCTAAAACTATAAAGATAACGAGCTAACCAGATATGAAAACTCCCCATATCAATACACAGTGTTACATCGTTATCAATAATATCTTGCATCTCATGAATAATGGTTAAAGGGTGAATAGGACTACCTTGCCTAAAATAACTATTTTGTTGCAGCGTTTCTCTTTGCTGGCGAATTTTTTCTAAAACCTGACGAGTGTTATTTGAGAGTGTAATTTGAGATGTGGATTGTTTAGCGAAACGCTGAGTTAAATTATCGAGAGTTAGTTTGATATTGCCGGTTAATTCTAAATCAGGGCAATAAGCTAGATCTATTTCAGCTGGAATTTCATCAATATGAATAATATTGGCATTGTTGTGATTCCATAATGAAGGTTCATATTCGATTGGACTATAACCTAACGTAATGACTAAATCAGCATGGGAAAGTAATTCATCGCCTGGCTGATTATTAAATAAACCTATGCGACCAGCAAATAAAGGAAAATGGCGTTGAGCGATAGCGCCTGCTGATTGATAAGTTCCCACAATTGGGAGAGGGCAAATATCGAGTAGTTTTTGCAGTGATAATGCATTATCAGGATAACTCGCCTGCAAACCTAATAAAATGACAGGGTTTTTTGCCATTAATAATAAGGTAACCGCTTCTTTTATTGCATCATTGTTTGCTCCACCCAGATTAGATTTAGATTTAGGCACTAATATTGGGCTATCAACAGCATTATTTAAAATGTCCATTGGAAATGTTAAGAAAGCAGAGCCAGGTCTTCCTGATTCTGCATGACGAAACGCATTGACCATTATTTCAGAGATTGATTTTGAGGAATCAATTTCAGCACAAAATTTAGTGATAGGATTAAACATGGTAACGGTATCCATACTCTGATGAACCAGTTTTAATCTATCCGCCGATTTTACTGAACCGCCTAATGCGACTAACGGATCACCTTCAGAAGTTGCCGTTGCAATGCCAGTTGCAAGATTAGAACATCCTGGCCCTGATGTAGTGATAGCGACTCCCGCTTTACCCGTTAAGCGTCCGACTGCCGCAGCCATAAATGCCGCATTCGCTTCATGACGAACAACCACAGTTTCAATATTTGAATCAACAAGCGAATCGAATACACGATCGATTTTTGCACCCGGAATACCAAATACTTGTTTGATGCCATGTTGCTCTAATTGTTTGACGACTAAATCTGCACCACATTTCCAATGATGAGTGTTCATATAACCTTCTTTGAGTTTGCAAGTGAATAAAATACAAGCGGGTAATAAAGCTAAGAGGCTTCTAGATTAATTTTCAGCTTTTTCTATTGCCTGATGCAGATTGTCTGGCATTAAGTTAGCTTGCAGAAACGTAGCTTGGCAGGGTAAGTCGATGGTAAGGCGAGAAATAACACCGATTTTTAAGGTGCCATATTTTAAATAGTAATCAAGAACATGACCACCACCTTGGCGTTGTTGATTTATATAATGTTCATGAAAACCAGCAACATTTATTCCTTGAGTAAATTGTGGTGAACGAAAGCCTGCAATAATACCGGTTTCGTTATGAAACGTGAAAATAGGTTGATTTTTTATTGCTTCTAACATGGGAAGGTAAGGAGGCTCTTGGCGAGGAACAGTACGTGTTTTGACTAATTCAAATTCGCCTTCAATTTTAATTGCACAAAAAAGATTATCAGAAGGAACATACTGATTGATTGTATTATGTATTTCTTGTTGTGAGGCGCCGTAAGAAAACGAATGTTCAATATCAGAATTAAAAAAGGTCATCACAGCAAAAGGGGATTTTTGAGAGTCTAATGCCTTACGGGCACTGCCATCAGAACGTAATTGGAAAACGTTGTTATCAAAAGCAACTAATTCACCATCAAGTTGATTAAAGGTGCCCAAACCAAAATCACCCTGTTTTAATAAATCAGCAATAGTAACATCACTATCATAAACGCCGGCAATTAAGCTGCTCATTAATGAATTCTGATAAATAGTACATTCGGGATGATTATTAATATAATTATTTAGATTGGTTACTATCTCTTGGCTACATTGACAACTACTATTTTTATTATGGGCTATATCGCTATTATCTCGCATATTATGGCTTAAATTATAATTCATAATGCAACTGATCCTTATTTGATAAAGATGGTCATTAATTGACTATCAATTTAATTATTAGTCTCGTGAATAAAAAATTCAAATGTTTTTATTGTTATTAAAATATTAATGATAATTTACTATTTTTTAGATGTGTGTGGTGATTATTTTATAAAGTTATTTGAATGGTTTCTTTTAAGTTATTTGAATGGTGGTTGCTTTATAAAAGTAGAAATCATAAATGCTTGTTATCGTCACTTACGATACATAATTAATTATATAGGCTACCATTATGAATATAGTATTTACATATCTAAAGGCTCATTTAGCTAAGGATACTACAGCCGCTGTTGATCTGGCAGATTATCATCCTTCTTTTAAGAACTTATCTTTCGCAAGAAAGATATTGAATATAAAGTTAACAACTGTTGAGTGTAATTTCTGTTATAAAAAGAAGGATCAAGAACTTAATATAAATAAAGCCATTAAATACCAAAAACTGCTTGGAAAATTAGCTGGAATTGAGCAAAGAAAAACATATCAAGATAAAGATATTAGGCATAAAGGTTTTGAAACTTTAAAAAAATTTCATTATGAATTCTCTAAAGTAAATATGGATTTTTCAAATTATGATCTTTCCAATGTTGATTTAAGTAGTTATTTTTTGGAGAGATCGAAATTTACAAATAGTGATTTGAGTGGAACTAAAATCAAGGCAAATGATGCTGATTTTTCGAATGCCAAGCTTGATGGTGCGCAAATAAAATTTAAAAAAATAAAATATATGGATAGAGTGTGTATAGGTGAAAAAATAATTGATGATCCGGCTAAGAAAGCAATACTTAATACTCTCAGAAGTATTGATGATAAATATTCTGATATTAAAATAAATCTCGTCAAGAAATTAATCAAAGCAGTGCATTATTGGGATAAAAATTATGTAAATGTACAACATATTGACTCATTTCTGGATTACATTTTTTCAAAAGAATATTATTTGGAAGATAAAGAGATTAGAGATTCTGTTAAATCTTTGCTTGATCAATTAACTCTAACTAATAATAATGAAAAACATATAGCACTAAAGCACGTATCGTTATATCTGGATATTATTTCCAAGTTTTTTAATGATCAAGAACAGGATGATTTCCTATTGAAAAATAATAAAAAATTTATTAATTTAATGGCAGTCGCTCTTTATCATGATGACAGAAATATTCAAGAAAAATCTAGAACTTTATATGATAAATATCTTAAATTAGAAAGGGTAAGATCCTTTTATGAAAAGCATAAAACTGTTAATGATGAAAAGGTTGATTGGGATAATAAAGACGCTAATAATATAATTATTATTAATGAAAATAAAACGATGGTGACAAGCTATAACGAATTAAATAAAATGCTATTTGCCGACCTTAAAAAAGCGGATACACAGTGGAATTCATTTTATCTTTATAACGATAAAATATTGCAGAAGGTTAACGAAAGCAATCTTTATGTTTTATTTAATAAAGATTTTAAGATCTTTAAAGAGAATTATAATGATTTTGCTCTGAGTGAGAAATTTAAGAAACTAGCATCAAATTTTGATAGTTACGCTGAAGGATTCAATTCTGCTTTCATTGGTAATCATATTCAGGTTAATGACAAATTAATTGATCGTGATCAGAAAGAGCAAACTAAAATATATTTGGTTTTAAAAGAATTAATAGATATCCCAGAAACCAATATTTCAATGACATCACTCAAAAATAAACATTATCAACAAATATGTGACATTTTTGAATTGAACGGGTTAAAGGATAAAGAAAAGTCTAAATACTTACTGTGCCTTGCAATTATATTTGTTAAATATGCATCTAACGATGTATTTGGCTTGGGAAATAAGTCACCTCAAGTATTGAAACTTTATGCTTATGCATTAATAGATAAAGCTAATAAATTAAATGCAAAATTAATGGGCTATGATTATTATGATTTTATGTCTGATTTAGTGGGAAGCGGTAAAGAGACCACTGAAACAACTGGTCTTTATTTCCGAATGAGAGCATATGGAGAAATGCGCTGTGCTTCTATTTTTAATAAGATGATACCACCACAGTGGAGATAATACTTATTTACTGCAAAAGCATAAAAACCCCAAAAGCTGGAGATCAACTTTTGGGGTTTAATTAAGAAAATGTATTTTTTGTAATAACGAGAATTACACGTTAAACAAGAAGTTCATCACATCGCCGTCTTGAACAATATACTCTTTACCTTCTGCACGCATTTTACCCGCTTCTTTTGCACCTTGCTCACCACCGTAAGTGATAAAATCGTTATAAGCGATAGTTTGAGCGCGAATAAAGCCTTTTTCAAAGTCAGTGTGGATTTTACCTGCGGCTTGTGGCGCAGTTGCACCTACTGGTATTGTCCATGCACGTACTTCTTTAACGCCCGCAGTGAAGTAAGTTTGTAAGTTCAGTAATGCGTAACCCGCACGGATAACACGGTTTAAACCGGGCTCTTCGATGCCTAAATCTTGCATAAACTCTTCACGCTCAGCATCTTCTAATTCAGCAATGTCTGCTTCAATCGCAGCACAAACAGGAACAACCACAGAGCCTTCTGCTTCTGCGATTTTGCGAACGGTTTCAAGGTAAGGGTTATTTTCAAAACCATCTTCATTAACGTTTGCAATATACATTGTTGGTTTTAACGTTAAGAAGCTTAAATAACGAATAGTCGCTTTTTCTTCTTCAGTTAAATCTAAAGCACGTAACATGCCCGCGTTTTCTAAATGCGGTAAGCATTTTTCTAACACTTCCATTTCTGCTTTAGCAATTTTATCGCCACCTTTCGCTTTTTTCTGATTACGGTGCATTGCACGTTCACAGGTATCTAAGTCAGAAAGGGCAAGTTCAGTATTGATAGTTTCGATATCTTCAGCAGGATCAACTTTGCCCGCAACGTGAATGATATTGTCGTTTTCAAAACAACGAACCACATGGCCAATCGCTTCAGTTTCACGAATATTAGTTAGGAATTGGTTACCTAAACCTTCGCCTTTAGATGCGCCTTTTACTAAACCCGCAATATCAACGAATTCCATTGTTGTAGGTAAAATACGCTGTGGCTTAACAATTTCAGCTAATTTATCTAAGCGAGGATCAGGCATTGGAACAACACCTGTGTTTGGCTCAATAGTACAGAATGGGAAGTTGGCTGCCTCAATACCTGCCTTAGTTAAGGCATTAAACAGTGTAGATTTCCCTACGTTAGGTAGACCGACGATACCACATTTAAATCCCATAAACGTTCACCTTGTCACATAAAAACAACAGGAGGGAGTGTTCCTGTTGTGTGCTGTTAAAAAAAAATTTGGCGCTATTATAGAGCAAATCCCCGATTGATTAAATCATCAGGGATTAATCGCGCAAAAGAAGAGGGTGATTTACCCACTTAATAACTTGAAAGTAATTGAGTTTGCTTACTAATGCTGATTAAGCTTTAAAACTATGTAAGCGGTTTATGGCTTTTTCATAGCCGTCACGCATGAGAATCTCTGTGCATGAAAGTGCTTCATCAATAGCGTCATCAATTAATTTTTGTTCACTCATGGGTGGTTTGCCTAATACAAAACCAACCACTTTATTTTTATCACCAGGGTGACCAATACCAATGCGTAAACGATAGAAGTTCGGATTATTAGCAAACTTACTTTGAATATCTTTTAATCCGTTATGACCGCCATTGCCACCACCTAGCTTCATTTTGACAACACCGGGTGGTAAATCGAGTTCATCATGTGCAACTAAAATTTCATCAAGCTCAATGCGATAGAAATTTGCCATTGCTTGTACCGCTTTACCACTTAAATTCATAAAAGTGGTAGGCACTAATAATCGAACATCATTACCATTCAAATTAATACGCGCAGTGTAACCAAAGAATTTACTCTCTTCTTTTAGAGATTGTTGATGGCGTTGAGCCAATAAATCAACATACCAAGCACCCGCATTATGACGAGTCTGGGCATAATCTGCACCGGGGTTTGCTAACCCGACGATAAGTTTAATTTTACTCACAATAGCCTTTCACTGTTATCGTCTTAAAAGAAAGCCCATAGTTTACCTGTCTAAGCTCAGAAGCACAAAATAGATTACATAGAATGTTTTTTGAAATGATAAGCAGAGGAAATGTTAATTTTTTGATTTAACAAAAAGAGCGAAAATAACAAAATCGGCGCTATTTTATTCTTTTGAAAGAAAAAAACACATTTTTTGTTAAGAATTGTCAATAAATTTCGGAGCGATGTGATCCCTTCGACAATAACTTCTTAGTATTTATGGCTATAATAACTGCAAAGAATAAAAGGTTATTCGATGTATTTTGTTGTTGAATCGTCTGACGACGCGCTTGGAGGTGCAACATGAAATATAAACATGCATTTGCAGTCGGTAATTTATGTATGGCTACGGGGATGGTTGTGATGCTCGGTAGTCTTGGTTATACGCTTCTTAGCCATATTTTCCCATTAGGGCTCCCTGAATTTCTAGCGGATATCTCTTTAATGGGGATTTTTATTGGTGCTCTAGTTTGGTTAGCTGGCGCCCGTATTGGTGGTAGAGAAACAATAGCAGAAAGATATTGGTGGTTACGTAACCATGATGAACGTTATCGTCGTCATGACAATCACCGTTATCCATAATGTTATTATTACAAATGAATATCAGAATAGATAAAAATAACAAGAAATTAAAAACTGATGTTAAGTGAATAATAGTTGTCATTATGCGTTGTAATATACACCTATAGACCCGTTTAATGATAACGGGTTTTTTGTTGCCTAAAATTCTCTTAATCTAGAAAAAAACATCAAAAAACCCGCTATAACAAATGCTATAGCGGGTTTAGTTATCTCAAATTGCAATGAATGTTATAACAAATTAATGTTCAAACATCGCAGAGATTGACTCTTCATTGCTAATGCGACGAATTGCTTCAGCCAGCATGCCAGAAAGGGTCAATGAGCGGACTTTATTTAATGCTTTGATTTCTGCTGATAACGGAATTGTATCGCAGACAACCACTTCATCAATAACAGAGCTTTTGATGTTCTCAACAGCATTACCAGAGAAGATTGGGTGAGTCGCGTAAGCAAATACACGTTTAGCACCACGTTCTTTCAGCGCTTCAGCTGCTTTACACAATGTACCGCCTGTGTCGATCATATCGTCAACAAGGATACAGTCGCGGTTAGCAACGTCACCAATAATGTGCATAACTTGAGAAACGTTAGCGCGAGGGCGACGTTTATCAATGATAGCCATATCAGTGTCATTCAGAAGTTTAGCGATAGCACGAGCGCGAACAACACCGCCAATATCTGGAGAAACAACAATAGGGTTGTCCAAATCTTTTTGAAGCATATCTTCTAAAAGAATTGGGCTGCCGAAGACATTGTCAACCGGTACATCAAAGAACCCTTGGATTTGTTCTGCGTGTAAGTCACAGGTTAAAACACGGTCTACGCCTACACTAGATAAGAAATCCGCAACAACTTTTGCCGTAATAGGAACACGGGCTGAACGAACACGGCGATCCTGACGGGCATAACCGAAGTAAGGAATAACAGCAGTGATACGACCAGCGGAAGCTCGACGTAATGCGTCAACCATGACCACTAATTCCATTAAATTATCATTAGTAGGTGCGCAGGTTGATTGAATGATAAATACATCACCACCACGTACGTTTTCGTTGATTTGCACACTGACTTCACCGTCGCTAAAACGACCTACAGCCGCGTCTCCTAGGCTAGTGTAGAGTCGGTTGGCAACACGTTGAGCCAGTTCCGGGGTTGCGTTACCAGCAAAAAGCTTCATATCGGGCACGAGAAAAACCTCAGGCTTGCGTCCAGAGAGAGATATTGTTGACCTGTAAAGAACGTGTTTATGAACATAGGGTTTGTAAACATCATCTTACGGGTGCAATAACACAGGTATCCTTGAGCGGAATAAATGCAGAGGAGAAATGTTGACGCCTTGCGCTACAAATCCATGCACCCACTCAGGGGCGTTAATTAACACTTCACTGGCGGCAACTTGTGAGTCGAACTCGCCGAACACACAGGCACCTGTCCCAGTTAAGCGTGACGGTGCATATTCTAACAGCCACGAAAGCAGATATTCAACCTCACGAAAACGTTTTCTTGCGATCATTTCACAGTCATTTGCAAACGGAGCCTTTAATAATGCGCCAAGAGAGCGAATAGGAGAATTACGTTTTAATTCTGGATCTGTGAAGATTGTCGGTGTTGGGATGGAAATTCCGGGATGTGCGACTAAATACCATTGCTCTTTTGGCTCTGCGGGGGTCAAAATTTCACCAACGCCTTCGGCGAACGCTGCATGACCTTTTACAAAAACAGGGACGTCTGCACCTAAACTAACGCCTAATTCAGCTAACGTTTCATCACTTAAACCGGCTTGCCAATGGTAATTAAGTGCAATTAAGGTGGTTGCCGCGTTAGAGGAGCCTCCACCTAAACCACCTCCCATAGGCAGTTTTTTATCAACACTGATATCTGCACCGTGATACTGCAAAGAAATATTATGTTGTTGACAATAATCACGCAGTAATTTAGCGGCTTTAATAATTAAATTATCTTTATCTTCTACGCCATCAATCGGCGTCAAGATAGTTAACTGGGTATCATCACGAGGTGTAATGGTTAATGTATCGCCATAATCTAAAAACTGAAATAACGTTTGCAGATTGTGATAACCATCAGGGCGTTTTCCCGTAATGTAGAGAAAAAGATTTAATTTGGCAGGAGACGGCCAACTTAGTGTCATTGCTGTATATCCCAGTTATCCATTTTTAATTTGATAGTGCGTTCACCTTGTTTTAGCTCAAGGCGTTGTGGCAGGTTGGGTGTGGTACTTGAATCATAAGCTTGGTAAGTCACAATCCAATCGCCTTCAGGTGCAGGTAATATGACAGATTTTAATAAATGATTAGCATCTAACTCGAAATCAGTTGCATCACCTGGTAAACCCACAAGCCAAGCACGCAGATTTTTCAGTGGAATAACCATTCCTGTAAGTTGGTAGATCATCTCAGCAGGGTTATCGCTATAATATTTTTTGCCTTTATTATCAGTAACTTCAATTACACCAGGCATAACATTTAAATCGAGTTCTGTTGTACCTAAAGGATTGGTTAACAATAAGCGATAACGCTCATCCGCTTTGTCTTGCCAATAGAATCGGGCATAGGTTTTATTGGTATCTTCAATATAGGCAAAAGCGCCTCGGGTTTCGTATTGTGAAATTTTCTTTAATGCTTGTTGGCGAGCTTGCCATTGCACATCATTATCAGATGCCGAACCTTGAGTCTTTATCTGATTTAGATTACAGGCACTCAGCAACAACGCCGTTAGCGGGATAAGGCGCAGGAGTTGTTTGGTTGAAAAAAAGCGTGAACGCATAGCTGAGACATTCCTTTAATTCGTTATTAGTTAAAAAAAAGAGTATCATAAACCTTATGATATAACGATATTTCGTTAAATTGTGTATAGAAATCTCCTATCACTCAAGTAAGCTCTTTTATTGAATCTGTTCATCAAGTAGAATGTCGGAAATGAAGAGTCCATACTAAATGCGCTGTTTTAGGTTTACACTAAGTCAAGTCGCGAGGCGGTATTTATTCATAACTCGATATAGTTGATATGACGTTATTAGCATTAGGTATTAATCATAAAACAGCCCCCGTTGCTTTACGCGAGAAAGTCTCTTTTTCTCCCGATACCATGGGTGATGCCTTAAATAACCTCTTACAGCAACCCGCTGTCAGAGGCGGTGTTGTGCTGTCTACTTGTAACCGTACTGAGCTCTATCTTAGTATGGAAGACAAAGAAAATAGTCATGAACAGCTTATTCGCTGGTTATGTCAATATCACCAAATAGAGCCAAATGAACTGAAAAGCAGTGTTTATTGGCATCAAGATAATCAAGCTGTCAGCCATTTAATGCGAGTGGCAAGTGGCTTAGATTCTCTAGTATTAGGTGAACCTCAAATATTAGGGCAAGTTAAAAAAGCCTTTGCCGATTCTCAAAGCTATCACTCGCTCTCTTCAGAGCTGGAACGTTTGTTTCAGAAATCTTTTTCAGTTGCGAAAAGAGTGAGAACAGAGACACAAATCGGTGCCAATGCGGTTTCTGTCGCTTTTGCAGCTTGTACGCTAGCGCGTCAAATCTTTGAATCGTTATCTTCTTTGACTATTTTGTTAGTGGGCGCTGGCGAGACAATAGAGTTAGTCGCTCGTCATCTGCGTGAACATCAAGTCAAAAAAATCATCATTGCGAATCGAACAAAAGAGCGTGCTCAACGTTTAGCTAATGAAGTTGATGCCGAAGTGATTACATTATCAGAGATTGATGAATGTCTTTCACAAGCGGATATTGTCATTAGTTCTACGGCAAGCCCATTACCCATTATTGGTAAAGGAATGGTTGAAAGGGCGCTTAAAAAACGTCGTAATCAGCCAATGTTGCTGGTGGATATTGCAGTTCCTCGTGATATTGAACAAGATGTTGAAAAGCTAAATAACGTTTATCTTTATAGCGTTGATGATTTAGAAGCGATTATTCAACATAACCGAGAACAACGCCAAGCAGCAGCAATTCAAGCAGAACATATTGTCCAGCAAGAAAGTGGGCAATTTATGGATTGGCTACGGGCACAAGGTGCTGTGGGTGCGATTCGAGAATATCGAGACAGCGCTGAAATGTTACGTGCAGAAATGACAGAAAAAGCTATCACATTGATACAAAACGGAGCGGATGCAGAAAAAGTTATCCAACAGCTCTCTCATCAATTGATGAATCGCCTTATTCACACACCAACAAAATCTCTTCAACAGGCTGCCAGTGATGGTGATATTGAACGCCTGAATCTATTACGTGAAAGTTTGGGTATTACCCATAATTAACTTTGTCTAACAGGATCTTAATCTACGAATGAAGCCTTCTATTGTCGCTAAGTTGGAAGCTCTACAAGAGCGTTATGAAGAAATTCAGGCACTTCTGTCAGAAGCTGATGTTATTGCCTCTCAGGAGCGTTTTCGTGCGCTTTCAAAAGAATACTCTCAATTAACAGACGTCACGGCTTGTTTTAGCCAATGGCGACAAGTGCAAGACGACATCGAAGCAGCAGAAATGATGCTTGATGATCCTGAAATGAAAGAGATGGCACAAGAAGAGCTGAAAGAAGCGCGAGCATTAAATGATGATTTAGAACAACAGTTACAAGTACTGTTGTTACCTAAAGATCCTGATGATGAATTTAACTGTTTCCTTGAAATTCGTGCAGGAACAGGCGGCGATGAAGCTGCATTATTTGCGGGTGATTTATTCCGTATGTATAGCCGTTATGCAGAATCACGTCGCTGGCGTATTGAAGTCATGAATGCTAACGAAGGTGAGCATGGTGGCTATAAAGAAGTTATTGCAAAAGTCGTGGGTGATGGCGCTTATGGTGTATTGAAATTTGAATCAGGCGGTCACCGTGTTCAACGTGTACCAGAAACAGAATCTCAAGGCCGTATTCATACTTCTGCTTGTACGGTTGCCGTATTAGCTGAAGTGCCAGAAGCTGAATTACCTGAAATCAGTCCAAGTGACTTACGTATAGATACATTCCGTTCTTCAGGGGCGGGGGGGCAGCACGTTAACACCACTGATTCTGCTATCCGTATTACGCATATTCCAACAGGAATTGTGGTGGAATGTCAGGATGAACGTTCACAGCACAAAAATAAAGCTAAAGCGATGTCTGTATTAGGTGCACGTATTCGTGCGGCTGAAATGCAAAAACGCCAAGAAGCAGAAGCTTCTGAACGTCGTAACTTATTGGGTTCTGGTGACCGTTCTGACCGAATCAGAACGTACAACTTCCCGCAAGGTCGTGTAACTGATCACCGTATCAACCTCACATTTTATCGCTTAGATGAAGTGATGGAAGGAAAGTTAGATCCATTAATTCAGCCTATCGTGACCGAATATCAAGCGGATCAGCTTTCTGCACTTTCTGAGTTGAATTAATGAATTATGAACAATGGCTGCGTGAAGCAGCCTTGCAATTAATTGAAAGTGACAGCCCTAAACGCGATGCTGAGATTTTACTTGGGTACGTAACACAACGTACCCGTACTTATTTAATTGCCTTTAATGAAACGGCACTTTCGTCAGACGAGTTAGCGCAATTGTCACAATTACTTGCTCGACGCATTAAAGGTGAGCCCATCGCGTATTTAGTGGGTGAAAGGGAGTTTTGGTCATTGCCGTTAAAAGTGTCACCCGCAACATTAATCCCCCGTCCTGATACCGAATGTCTTGTTGAAAAAGCGTTAGAAAAACTCCCATTGGAACCAACAAAAATTCTTGATTTAGGAACAGGAACAGGTGCTATTGCGCTCGCAATGGCATCTGAGCGCCCAGATTGTCATATTATTGGTGTGGATTTTCAAACTGAAGCCGTGGCATTAGCACAAGAGAATGCGACCAATTTAGCATTAACCAACACAGAATTTATGGAAAGTTGTTGGTTTAGTTCACTCTCTGGGTATCAATTTGGTATGATAATCAGTAATCCTCCTTACATAGATGAAAATGATGAGCATATTCATCAAGGGGATGTTCGTTTTGAACCTTTAACTGCATTAGTTGCTGGCAAAAATGGGTTTGCTGATATCGAAATTATCATTGAAACTGCTCGACAGTTTTTAACTGATAATGGATGGGTATTACTGGAACACGGTTGGCAACAAGGCGAAGGTGTACGCAATATTTTTATTGATAAGGGTTACTGCTGTGTGGAAACTTTCCGTGATTATGGCGGTAATGAGCGAGTGACAGTAGGTCGTTGGAATTATGATAGAAACCATAGCTGATTACGAATTTAATAAAGCCCCTTTAGTTAAGGGCATGATCCTTATCTCTCAGGCTATTCGACCTGATTTTCCAACCACTTCTGTTGGTTATCAACTGGCGCAGTTAGTTGAACAAGCAGAAGCTGAAATTCCTCAACAAGGAAATACTAAAGAGCAGATAGAAGCACTGCTAAAACTGTTTTATAAGCAGTGGCACTTTAGTGGTGCAAGTGGCAAATATTGCCTTTCTGATACTTTATGGTTAGATAAAGTATTAGCGACTCATGTAGGCTCTCCTGTTTCACTGGGTTCGATTCTTATTTATATCGCACAAGCGTTAAATTTACCGTTAGTACCAGTTATCTTTCCTACACAACTTATTATCAGAATAGATATTCCTAATGAACAACCGCTATTTTTAAACCCAATAAATGGTGAATATCTATCGCAACATACCTTAGAAGTTTGGTTAAAAGGGAATGTAGGTAGCTCTTCTGTACTATTAGAGGCAGATTTAGAAGAATCAGAATACAGTTCTATTATTCGTAAACTTTTGGATACATTGAAAGTTTCTTTAATGGAAGAAAAGAATATGGAGCAAGCATTAAAAGCCAGTGAAACGGTATTAATGTTTGATCCTGAAGATCCTTACGAAATACGTGATCGCGGACTTATTTTTGCTCAGTTAGAGTGCAACCATGTGGCAATATCTGACCTAAACTATTTTGTTGAGCAATGCCCTGAAGATCCTATTTCAGAGATGATCAAAATCCAAATTCATTCGATAGAACAAAATCCTATTGTTCTCCATTAAAAATTTAAGAAACGTACTTAATTAACACAGTACATTACAAACAGTATAGGGATAAATATGCAACATAAAGTGGTGAATATTGGTGATATCAAGGTAGCAAACGACCTGCCATTTGTGCTTTTTGGTGGCATGAATGTATTAGAATCGCGCGATTTAGCCATGCGTATTTGTGAGCATTACGTCACTGTCACTCAAAAACTGAATATTCCTTATGTATTCAAAGCCTCTTTTGATAAAGCAAACCGTTCTTCAATCCACTCTTACCGTGGTCCGGGCTTAGAAGAAGGGATGAAAATTTTCCAAGAGTTAAAAGAAACTTTTGGCGTTAAAATTATTACTGACGTTCATGAAGCGGCACAAGCTCAGCCTGTATCAGAAGTTGTCGATGTTATTCAATTACCTGCATTTTTAGCTCGTCAAACTGATCTTGTTGAAGCGATGGCAAAAACGGGTGCTGTGATCAACGTGAAAAAACCTCAGTTTGTAAGCCCTGGTCAAATGGGGAATATCGTCGATAAATTTAAAGAAGGCGGCAACGACCAAGTTATTCTATGTGATCGCGGCAGTAACTTTGGCTACGATAACTTAGTAGTTGATATGTTAGGTTTCCACGTTATGATGCAGGCTTCTCAAGGCGCACCCGTTATTTTTGACGTAACACATTCACTGCAATGCCGTGACCCATTTGGTGCAGCATCAGGTGGACGCCGTGCACAAGTTGCAGAATTAGCTCGTGCAGGTATGGCGGTTGGTCTTGCAGGTCTATTCCTTGAAGCTCATCCAGATCCAGATAATGCTCGTTGTGATGGCCCATCAGCGTTACCACTGGCTAAATTAGAGCCTTTCCTAGCGCAAATTAAAGCGATTGATGAAGTGGTAAAAAGTTTCCCAGAGCTAGATACCAGCAAATAAAATGCATTATGCAACTTCATACGGTTGTTAATATGTTCGGCGCTGATCTTCAGCGCCGTTATCACGAAAAAATTCATAAAATCACCCTTCATGGCGGTTTCAACTGTCCTAATCGAGATGGCACATTGGGGCGAGGTGGCTGTACTTTTTGTAATGTCTCTTCTTTTGCTGATGAGCAAACGCAATATCACTCCATTGAAGAACAAATTGCATTACAAGCTAAAAATATTAACCGCGCGCACCGTTATCTTGCTTATTTTCAAGCCTATACCAGTACTTATGCCGAAGTAGAATACTTACGTACCTTATATGAAACCGCATTATTACAAGCAGATATGGTGGGGTTATGTGTGGGAACTCGACCAGATTGTGTTCCTGTTAGCGTATTAGATTTATTACAAGGTTATCGTGATAAAGGCTATGAAGTATGGTTAGAACTCGGTTTACAAACGGCTCATGATAAAACATTAAAGCATATTAATCGTGGACATGATTTTCAATGTTATCAAGCGACGACTCGCGAAGCTCGCCGTCGTGGTTTAACAGTATGCACACATCTTATTGTTGGACTGCCACGAGAAGATCATCTGCTTAATATGCAAACATTAGAGCGTGTGGTTGAGACAGGCACTGATGGGCTTAAATTGCATCCTTTACATATTGTCGAAGGCAGTACGATAGCTAAAGCGTGGAAAGCGGGGCGAATAAACGCATTAACACAAGAACAATATGTCTATACCGCGGGTGAGATGATCCGCCATACTCCTCCTGAGATTATTTATCACCGCGTATGTGCCAGTGCCAGAAAACCCACTTTATTAGCCCCAGAGTGGTGTGAAAACCATTGGTTGGGTATGAATGCACTTTATCAAGATTTATTAAAAAAAGGTGTGCAAGGAAGTGGAATAGGTAAAGCATTTATTCCTTATTAAGTGAATTACTCATAATTAAAAACGCCCTTAATCTTTATTTAATATTGATTAAAGGCGTTAATTTTTTATCTTAAAAATATAAACAACTACTGAATTAATTCCAGATCATCCAATGCTTTTTGCAATGAAGGATAAAAATTCAGTGTACCTTCAATTGGCGTGACTCTTGCTCTAGCCAGTGTCTTTAATGGCTGGAAAGGTATATCACACACAATCACATGGGTATCGTGTTTTACATCAGTAACGAAATGCTGGAACGCATGTAATCCCCCTGCATCTAATACAGGAACAGCATCCCATTGCATAATAACGGTTTTATAACCTTTACTACGTTCACGTAACTCATTAAAGATACGTTCAGCGGCGGCAAAGAATAATGGACCATTAACACGCACAACTAATAACTGCTTATCATCATCAGTATAAGGGGATTCAGTTATTTTGGTCATATTGGCAATACGACGCATAAATAACAGTGACGCCAACACAATACCGATAGTAATTGCAATCACCATATCAAAGAGAACGGTGAGCGATAAGCATAATACTAAGACAATAATATCGTCTTTAGGGGCATGTCGAATAAGATCAATAACTTTACGTGCTTCGCTCATATTCCATGCAACAATTAACAGCAATGCTGACATTGCGGCTAAAGGTAAATAAGAAAGAAAAGGAGCTAATACAAGTAAAGTTAGCAACACCAACAACGAGTGAACAATAGCAGAAACTGGCGATGTTGCGCCCGCACGCACGTTAGCTGCTGAACGAGCAATAGCGGCAGTCGCTGTAATACCACCAAAGAAAGGTGCGACAATATTACCAATCCCTTGTCCCACTAATTCACCATTAGAGTGATGTTTTTTGCCTGTCATGCCATCAAGTACAACCGCACATAATAACGATTCAATTGCACCTAACATTGCCATTGAAAAGGCTGCGGGTAATAAAGCAGAGACAGTGCTCCAATTTAATTCAAGTGATGAACCTGAGCTTGGTAAATTCCAAGGTAAAACAAATTGGGGCAAAATAGGTGGAATACCTTGCCCTGTTGTACCATTAGGAAGCATATAGCTAAATTGCGAGCCAATTGTTGCAACGTCATGACCGAACATATTCACAATACCCATTACCGCAGTACCTGCGATTAAAGCAGGTAGGTGCCCAGGTAAACGTAAATTCAGCTTAGGCCAATAAATTAAAACAAACAGAGTTGTCAGACCAATAAGCGTATCACCAATATGAATAGTCGGTAATGCAGAGCCTAAAGCAATAACTTTATCTATATAGGTTTCTGGCACATGTGCTAATTCAAGACCAAAAAAGTCTTTTACTTGCATCGTGGCAATTGTAATAGCAATCCCTGAGGTAAATCCAAGTGTTACAGAAACAGGAATATACTCGATAAGCTTACCAAAACGAGCTAATCCCATAACCACTAAGATCACGCCAGACATAAGCGTAGCAATCAATAAGCCACTTAAACCAAATTGTTGTGATACAGGATAAAGGATCACAACAAATGCGGCAGTAGGGCCTGAAACGCTGTATCGTGAGCCACCAGAAACAGCAATAACTATACCGGCAATAGCTGCGGTATAAAGACCGTATTGCGGAGGAACACCGCTACCAATTGCCAGAGCCATGGCTAAAGGTATCGCGATAATTCCGACGGTGATCCCTGCAATAATATCTTTTAATAAACGCGCAAAAGAGTAAGGCTCTTTTACACATGCATCAATAAATGCACTAAAGGGGCGAACCCGGTTAACTTTATGAGTTTTCATTTAGGATTAAACCAAAATAAGAAGTCAGATGCCGAATAACGGCGATAAGGAAAAGAGAGGATATCGCTTTTATTCGCTGATAATAATGTGATACATCAAATTATTAATGCATATCTTAAGGCTTAGTAGAAATAAAATCAATTAAACTAATAAGTTAACATAAATAGATAATGTAATGTATCTTATTGTATTTATTCTGTTGCTTGCTTGAAAATAAAGTTTAAATTTATTTTAAAACTATAAAAAGCGTTTTATTTTAGAATAAATGTCGTTTATAGATAGGATAATAAAAACCTTTTTATGTCATAAAAATCGGATAGACATAAATAACAACTAGATAAGTTGTTTTGATTCATTAAAATTAATTATCAGAGATTATTAAGTGATAAGGAATTATTAAATAAAACGATTAAGCAAAAAAGTAAAATAAAAAATGCTTTGTATACTAACCATAATCTAATCAAAAAAAGAAGAGTGATGGATATAAATAACTCAGTGAAGAAAAACGAGACTAAAAGTGTATGTTTTTAGAACAAAAAAATAGAGCCTAGCTAAAAAACTAGGCTCTATCTTAGAATATGGCGGTGAGAGAGGGATTCGAACCCTCGATACGTTGCCGTATACACACTTTCCAGGCGTGCTCCTTCAGCCTCTCGGACATCTCACCGTATTGTTTGTTGGATATGTACTTAACATCTCTCAACGGGGCGCTACTATAGGGAAAAGGAGCATAAGCGTCAACAGCTAAATGCATTTTTCCTTTAACTTTTCTATTAAGCAGTCAAATAAAAAACAATATGCACAAATGCTAGACAAATTATACAGTAAACCAATACACGTATAGATTGGCGTATTGAAAAAAGAATGGATATTTTCGTTAACTGGTTAACATTCTCAACATTTTTATTAACAACTTATACAAAGAGACTTGAAATAAGAACGCAACCCTCGCACCCTATGATAAAAATGCTGGAGGAAGGCAAAATGAATATTATTTATTATCATCCTTTTTTTGACGCAGAAACATGGATCAACGGTATGAAGGCGCGTTTGCCTGATGCCAATATACGCATTTGGGAACCTAGCGATAATCAACCTGCTGATTACGCCATGGTTTGGCTTCCTCCTTATGAAATGCTTGCAAGTCGTAATCACCTTAAAGGTATTTTTGCGTTAGGGGCAGGTGTTGATGCTATTTTAAAACAAGAACAGCAAAAGCCCGGCACATTGCCAACAGGTGTTCCTGTTATGCGTTTAGAAGACACTGGTATGGGGCTTCAAATGCAAGAATATGCCATTGCTAAAGTGATGTATTACTTTCGCCGTATGGATGATTATAAACGCCAACAATCACAACGTTTATGGAAACAGCTTCCTGCACACTCTTATGATAATTTTGTGATTGGTGTTTTAGGTGCTGGCGCTTTAGGCGGTAGTGTCGCAACTAAACTTGCGGAATTAGGTTTTAAAGTTCGTTGCTGGAGTCGCAGTGAAAAACAAATTAAAAATGTTGAAAGTTTTTATGGCAAAGAGCAACTCAGTAATTTTCTCAAAGAGTGTAATTTGCTGATTAACTTATTGCCTTATACGCCTGAAACGCATGGTATCTTGAATTTTTCACTCTTTGAGCAATTAAAACCGTCTTCTTATTTAATTAATCTTGCTCGTGGTGCGCATTTAGTCGATCAAGATTTATTAGAAGCCATAGATCAAGGCTATATTGCTGATGCAACACTTGATGTTTTTGCTCAGGAGCCTTTAGCGGGTATGCACCCATTCTGGACTCATCCTCGTATTTCTATTACGCCACATATTGCGGCTTTCACCATTCCGAATATTGCTATGGATACGATTGTTGAAAATATTCAGAGAATTGAAAATGGAGAAGCACCTTTTGGTGTTGTTGATATGAAGAGTGGTTACTAAGTCTATTTTATTTATATTTTAATTTTAGATAATAGGCAGCAAACTTTAGTTTGTTGCCTATTTTTTTGTCTGAGCTTTCAAAAAAAGTACTTTTTTTGATTATTATATAATGTCATAAAAATCTGGTTGTAAAAAGATATCGTTTGCAGATTATCTTATTAATTATTACCTCATGATTTGAATGTAATGAGGTCGACATGATTAATAAAATAAATGCGATACCCAGTAAATTAATGCCAATGGGTACTTTTTATGGGAAAAAAGAGAAACCTTCAATAAAAGGGCTAGCTAATAGTAATAGTACCTACCATAAAAATCATGATAAACAAAAAAGAGGAAAGCAATTTAGCTTAAATAATGCTAATAACTATGTATATTTAGGATCAACAAATACACCTTTATTTAATAATATGGGGATCACACTTTCAGATGATGGTTCCTTAATTTTAATTAAAGGTAAAACACATGACTTATTTACAGGATTATATCAAAAACACTTTAAAGGAGGGTTTAAATATAATGTTTTTAATATAGAGTCTCAAAGTGGTGATAATATGAAGTTCAAAGAGCTTTATGTTGATCATAATGGGTTTTTGATTGGAAATAAATATAGCAATATAGATAATAGTAGTGATCTTTATAAAATTAAATTTAACAGAGTCGAAAATGAATATAGTTTAAATGATGTCTCATCAAATACTATTGGGAGTAACTTTATCGTTGAATATGAAAAATATATAGTTGACGATAACCTACAGCCAGAATTATCAAGTATAAATAATATTGCGGAATCAAAAGAGAATAATATATTAAAAATTAATCGTGAAGGTCTAAATATTACAATTGAAGTTAAAGATAACCAACTTTTTACATCTGGATTGCCTGCGATATTAAAATTAACAGATGATCAAACTGACAGTGCTAAAACTGAACATGATATTAAAATTGAAAAGCATAAAATAAAAATTCCATTAAAGAATACAGATAAAATATTAGCAATAAAACCAATATTAAATCAAATCCAACTCGTTGTGGATAAAGGTAATAAAATAAAAATATACTACCTTGACCCTTTGAATATTTTTGCGGTTAAAGATTATCAGTATGAGGTTACTCGTTTAAAACAGGATCCACCCTTATCATTTTACTCAATGGTAGGTGAAAATAATTATAATAATTATCATTCTGGGCAGCCATTTGCTACTCAAACAATAGGTAATTTCAGTAGCCAACATATTCCTTTTTTCTCTTCTTTTATTGATAATTCTAGATTACATATTAGTAAAGCTAAAGAGCAATATGCATTAAAAAAATATAAAGCAATGATGAAAAATATTGCAAAAGCTGTTGATCCTGGTTTTAGAGGATTATTTTGTAATATAAAACAGCTTATTAATTCTTCAACCTCTGCATATAACAGCAAGCCAATGGCATTATATGGTATTAAAGAAAATATAGGAAAAAGCTATGATGTGTTAAATCGTATAGTTAAAGGTGTCAAAAATGGTGTAACACAAGGTGATGTGATTTATTCATTAGTAAAAGACCTTAAAGAGAAAGAAAATATTACAATTAACCACCATAATGATGTTAAAGCTTTTTTTGGTATTAATGCTTTTCAACTGCCAAATAATATAGGGATTAACGCCTTTCTATTAGCTTCTTATGTAAAGTCGCACTCTATCACATTATCAAAAAGTGAAGATAATAAGATCACTTTTTCTTTTATTAATAATAATAAGAATCTTTTTGTTGCAGGCTTATCTGCGGGCATTGGTGGGTATGAAAAAAGATGGGATTTAGAAAATGTTGACTATGGCTTTGTTACTCCAGTCATGGCAAGTGCTTTATTAAGTGCCACTTATACTAAAAAATCTAATTTTTCATTTAGTCTTGATATTAATAATATTTCAGAATTTATTAATCAAGGGTTAAATCAAAGTGAAAATGAATTAATCGATAAATCTACCCTTGAAATTGATCAAGGCATAAGCATCTCAATGGGAGTTGAGGGAAGAAGTGAAGTGAGTTTTGATGTTGATGTCATGGTTAATCCCAATATGGAACTAACCGTGCCCAGAAATGCTATTGGTATAAACTTTATTTTCAATTTATTAAAGTTAAATTTAAATATTAATAAATTTATCGATTATGGTAAAACAGATATTACAAAAAAAACAAAAAGGCTTGATCTCAACTTATTAGAACTTGGTGTTGATATTTATCGTGATTTGAAGTTTACGCCTTCTACAACGAATGCTGATAATGTTATTCAGTGGTATCCATTAACGTCCGTAAAAGATTTCGAATTAATGGTGAAAAAAAGAATAAATAGCTTATTAAGTTTTACGCTTTTTAAAAGCGAAAAATTAATAAGTGCAGAAAAATTGGATCAAGATAAAAAAGATATAAAAGGAATTTATAAAAGAGTATTAAAAATAAATAGATTATTAGAAAAATATCCAGAGGGATATCATCTTTCTAATAGTATATCTAAATTGGATAGCATCTATTTAAATTTATCATCAGATAAAAAAGCAATTAATAAATTAAAAGATGATAGTAATAAAAAACCTATTACTGTTCTATCTCAAAGTAAAGAAGATATTTTTCAGGATCAAATAACAAAAGAAAATAGACAATATAACATTGATCGTTTTTTATCCTCATTAAAGGAAAGAAAAGAGACATTGTCATCTCAAACAAAAGATAATATGAATGAAAAATTTAAGCCTTATTTTACAGCAAATTATCAGCTAAATAGACAGGGGCGCTCACTGCGTTCTGATTTACAAAATGAAATAAATCAATTTGTTGAAGAGAGTAGAAATTCTGAACAGATTGATTTAAATAAAATCAAAGAAAAACTGGATGATTTATATACTAGATATAAACAGCAGTTTACTCAGGTTGAATATCAAATTGCCTCTACAGATATTATGTCTGTTAGTGAACTTTCGTACAAAAAGAAGACATTGCCGACAGGGTTTGTGCGATTAGGAAATAAAAAAGCGATTATACATACTCAAGTTAAAGGTAATATTAATTATATTTATAATGAAGATGAAGAGCGAATGGATAAAATATCAACTAGTTATTATTACTAAGTAAATCATTCATTTTGTTTATTATTAGTGTAATGTAACTTATAAAATCACCCTTGAAAAAATGAGGGTTTGAAAAAGATAAGCAGTGTTAAGTTTTGTTTGATCTATTATTTTTGATTTTTATGAGATTTATCTCTAATTAATTGATGTTATCGAAAAGATAAGTTTATTAAATTGTCATTTTGCTTAACTTGGTGATATAAGGTAGTTTCCCATGTTTATCAGACAATATACTTAATGAATATAGCAGAACTTCTTGAGCAAATAGCAGAGAAAGGATGGTGTGTATGGGATGATTTCCTCACACCAGAGGCTGTTCAACAATTGCGCGCTTGTTTTGATGGCAATGCACAACAAGCGCGTATTGGTCGTCATGAGAATCGACTTGCAGAAACAACAATTCGAAGTGATAAAATACGTTGGCTAGAACCTGAAATGGGAATACCCGTTCAGCATTACTTAATGCAAATGGAGTCTATTCAGCGTGCCGTTAACCGAGAGTTTTATTTAGGTCTTTTTGAATACGAAGCACATTTTGCCTGTTATGAGAAAGGCGCTTTTTATAAAAAACACCTCGATGCATTTAAAGAAAATGTCACTCGCCGTTTAACTACCGTGTTGTATCTTAATGAGGCTTGGACAAAAGAAGACGGTGGTGAGTTAGTTATTTATGATTTGGAAGATAAAGAACTGGCAACTGTGGCACCAAAGGGTGGGCGTTTGGTTGTTTTTCTTTCGGAGCAGTTTCCTCATGAAGTCCTTCCTACTAATAAAGAGAGAGTCAGTATTGCTGGTTGGTTTAGAGTAAATGGCGTGCGAGATAACTTTTTAGATATCGCCAGCTAATTAATTGGCAAAATAATTGCTGTTGGAAAATAGCATGGGATTAGGCGCGTTTCTTATATTAAGTAAAAGACTTAATAATAAGAGCGCGCTTTTTCTGTTTTAAGTGATTAGAGATAGTAAGATTAATATTAACAATAAAAGAGATATGACGAAAAAAGTTGATTTTCTTACTATTAAAAGCACAATAACGCCAAACTTTATGGGGTAAAAATAAAATGAATGAGTTTTCGATTGTTTGTCGTCTTTTAGGTACATTATTTCAACGTGAACCCAATGATCCAATCTTAGCGCCAATTATAAAAATGATTAGTGAAGGGAAACTGAGTCAGCTGTGGCCATTAGAGCAAGATGAACTCTTTAATACGTTAAAAAATAGTGTCAAAGATTTGGCTATTGTTGAAGCTGATTATCAATCTCTTTTTGGTGGTGAAGCACCAACGGTGTCTGTTTATGCCCATGATTATGAAGAGATCAAAGAAGACGATATTCGCCAATTCTTAGTCACAAGAGGGATGCCTGTTGCTGAAAGTGCAACAGACAGTTTTGGCGCTTTATTGCTTGCTGCTTCATGGCTTGAAGATAACTCTGCGGAAGATGAAGTATTAGCACAAATACAATTATTTGATGAATACCTGCTACCTTGGGCTGGAACATTTTTAGGTAAAGTAGAAGCTCATGCAACAAGTGGTTTTTATCGCACATTAGCAGGTATTGCGCGTGGTGCATTATCAGCATTACGCGAAGAACTCTCTGATGATGAAGATAGTGATGAGATAGATGCAGAGTAATATAAATATTTCTTTGTAAAAGTATTTTATTATTCATAAAAAAGGCAAACCATTAGGTTTGCCTTTCTCATTAATCACGATAAATATTTTTAATCAACTCGCGTAACTATTAGAGTTGGATCACAAATTTACCTGGTTTAACTTCAATTCCTTTAGCCAGTTTAAACGCGGCTGCTTCAGCACTGTTTTTTTCTGGATTAAGAACATAAACAGGTTGATTATCAAAGTAAGTTGCGATGGTTGTCTCTAAATAAGGTTTTAATGCTACAACCACTGCATCCATTTTTTCTGGAGAGACTTTGTAACTATCAATAGCCATTGATTTTATGTATATCGCTCCTTTATCAGCTTGATAAGAAGGTTGGCCTGATAACGTAAGCTCAACTTTAGCGTTTGTCTTGCCAAAGAATGAATTAATTGTTAGGTCAGTTGTACCAGAAAGACTAATTTTACCCGGTTCAGTACGACCAATTTGAATGGAAAGATTGCTCAATTTAATATCAGCGGATACAACTTCATCTTCACCAATATGTTTCTGGAGATTTATTTTTTGGCTGATATAGTCATTAATAAGATTTTCACTTACATCAAATTGCTTGAGCTGATCACACCCTGTGACTAAGCTTGTTAATACTAATATAGCTGTTAGAAAAATTACTTTCATAAACACTCCTTGATCATTGATAACTAAGAGTTTAACCGATCTTTAGGGAGTAAGCATGGCTGTTTCTATTTTTTTACGATTAAATTGGCGATGTAATGCATAAAGTGTTATTAAACCTACGGTTCCTAGTAAGAACCAAGGTAATTCAGGCATATCAAATTGATTACCTAAATCATACATCCATCCACCACCGGTATATCCAATTGCACCACCAAATGCTAAGCCTAATCGGCTAAAGCCCATATAACTACCACGAGCGCGAGGATCAGCAAGTGATGCACTTAATGTTTCGCGAGCAGGCTCTGCGGTAATAGTACCAAGATAGAACAGGCCAATAATCAAGAAGATGCTTTGTAATGAATGGATCATACCAACAGGGAACATGCTGATGCTCATTAAAAATAAGCCCGCCATTAAACGTTGTTCTAATTTAAAGCGTTTCTCACTCCAGCGCGCAATAGGATAAAGCAATGTTAAAGAAAGCAGGGCTTCAATAGCATACATCCATTTTACGGCAGTTGGCGTACCCGCAATATCATTGACGATAATAGGAAACATCAACATGACTTGAACAGATAATACAAAATAACCTGTCAGCGTTAAGACATAACTGACAAAGCGCTTATCAAGAAATACGCGTTTTAATCCTTCTTTAATTGGTGTTCGGGTTGTGGATATACGGTAAGCGGGTAATAACCAAGCATTAAATAAGGCGGCGATAACAAAAACACCAGCACCGACCCAGCAGACTAAATGAAAATCATACTGTAATAACCAGCTACCAATGAGTGCACCAATAACGGCACCGGCGCTATCTTGCATTAATAATAAAGAGTAAAAACGACCGCGTTCATAAGGACGGGTTAATTTGATAACTAGCGCTGTGCGAGGTGGATCAAATAAAGTCCCACCTAATGCAGATAAAATGCAAGATAACCAAAGTATCCAAGGTTGATCTGCCATTGCCATTAAAGCAAAACCTGAAGCTCGTAATAACATGCCTGTTATTATCATTGGTTTTGCACCAAAACGGTCTGCAATAGCACCACCAAAAATACCAAGGCCTTGTTGTACTAATTGTCTAAGCCCTAAAGCAAAGCCGACAATAACACCAGCCCAACCTAATTGTTCGACGAAACGAATAGAAATAAGCGGAAAAACGACGAAAAAACCTAAGACAACTAACATATTGTCAACGAGGAGAAAGTATTTACCCAAAGTACGGGCTTGTGTTACCAGCGCCATTACTCACCATCAATAAGCAAATAATTTAAATAAAATAAGGGGGGAATGAAATAATTTATTTCTTCGACTATTCTGTCTCTAAATGTACATAATTCCTAGTAAATTAAAGATGATATTTTTTTATTAAGGTTAGTGGCAGAATAAGAAGAGTTGCTTCAGAATTAGGCTTATTTATATCAAAGGATAATGAGATCGTAATGTTTGGTTATCGTGGCGGAATTCCTAAAATTCGTTTTGAAACACAAAGAATGGTAATTCGTTTAGCATATGAGAGAGATGCTGAAAGATTGGCCGATTATTATACATTAAATCGTCGCTTTTTAATTCCGTGGGAACCCGTAAGAGATAAAACACATTACCTACCCTCTGGTTGGGAACACCGCTTACAATATATGAACGAACTGCACCGACAAGAAAGTGCTTTTCATTTTCTGCTATTAACACAAAATGAAGATGAAATTATTGGTGTTGCTAATTACAGCAATGTTATGCGCGGCGCTTTTAATGCTTGTTTTCTAGGGTATTCAGTGGGTGAAAAATGGCAAGGTCAGGGCTATATGTCGGAAGCCTTAACGGAAACACTTCGTTATATGCAACGACAGCAAGGGATGCATCGTATTATGGCGAATTATATGCCTCATAATTTACGCAGTGGAAACCTATTAGCTAAACATGGTTTTGAACGGGAAGGGTACGCCAAAAACTATCTACAAATTAATCAAGAGTGGCGAGATCACGTACTAACTGCATTAACAACGCGAACTTATTTTAAACGTTAATATTGGTCATCATGGAAGAAAAGCACTGTTTATAATTATATTAAAAATGCCTTATGTCAGTGCTTTTAGCCACTCTTTAATGATAATAGAGATATTTAATAGGTCATTAAGTCGGTTTTTTTCAACATATAGTACCAATGTTGAATATGGAAAATAGACTGTGTTAAGCGTGATGATTCCTCTTTTTCAATATAAAACCCATTCTTTTGATACAAATAAAGTGCACCTTCATGATGAATATCGACATAAAGTGATAAAAACGCTTTTCTCAGAACATCTTTACTATATTGGGTTATCCAATCAAGTATAGCGTAAGCAATACCATGTCCTTGATATGATGATAAAACGGCAATATGAGCCAAATAAGCCTCATTTTCATTTGGTATATAATCAAATAAAGAAAAGAAAATCTTTTGCTTAATATAATGAGCGATACCAAAACGCCAATGATCCAAGAAAGGTGTTTTAATAAAGGGATTTGAAATAAAGTCGTTTTCTTTTATCACCACACAAAATGTGGCAATTATCTTTCCATCATCAATGACAACAAATTGTTGGCTATTTTTTTTACATGCTAATGAATTCCAAATAGCCTCTAATTGCCGACGTTGGTTAGGATTAGTGCTATCAATATTAAATGCGTTCAATTTAAAACGAAATGCTTGTGTAAATAATTGAATAATTTCAGGAGTATCTGAAGGTTCTGCAACACGAAGCTGATAGTGTTCATTAAGTAATTGCATGATATCGTTACTCTGCAATAATAGGGTTAACTTTTTAGACTGTTTGGTCTAGTTTATTGTAGACTAATCAGTCTAATTTATTTTGTCCAGAGATTTTTAATGTTATGAACAAGACTGTTACTGAAAAACAAAAAGCGAAAATGAAGCATATTATTGATGCTGCAATACGTTGCTTTGCTGTAAAAGGTTTTCACTCCACATCAACAGCAGAAATCTGTCATGAAGCAGGTATGAGCCCTGGGAATGTATTTCATTACTTTCCGAATAAGAATTCGATTATTGAGGCGATTGCATTAGAAGATGCACAACTGTTTGACGATATCTTTTGTCGCTATGAAGCCGAAGAAGAGTGTATTCAAGCAATCATCGATTTAATGAAGGAAATTATAGCGCTTTATAATCACCCCGAATATGCGCGCATTAGTATTGAAATTTTTGCTGAAGCATCGCGTAATGCGAGCATTCACGAGATTTTTATTGAAAATGAAAGAAACAACAAACAGCGTTTGATTGCGATGCTGAAAAACGGTATTAAAAAAGGGCAGATAGACTCAACACTTGAGCCAGAGAAAATTGCAACATGGCTGTTAGTCATCGCAGATGGCTCTATGGGAAGAAATATTATCGATCCTGAATTTAATGAGGGTGAGGATCACGTTATGTTGGAATCGATGTTGAGAAAAATGCTGACAAAGCCATAAATAGCTATTTTTTAATCGCTTGGATTAGTCGAAGATAAGCAGAGTCAGCATATTCTTAGCTAATTGAAGATTGATTTTTCGATGTTAGAGACGGAGTATAGTCCCTTTCTTTTTATTCCATTCAACAAAAATTAGAATGACTTTATGAATTTACTTAAATCACTTGCTGCGGTGAGTTCTATGACCTTATTTTCACGGGTACTGGGATTTATTCGTGATGCAATTATTGCGCGTATTTTTGGCGCAGGTATGGCAACAGATGCCTTTTTTGTTGCTTTTAAATTGCCAAACTTATTGCGGCGTATTTTTGCAGAAGGGGCATTTTCTCAAGCATTTGTTCCAATCTTGGCAGAATATAAAAATCAGCAAGGTGAGGAGGCAACGCGTACCTTTATTGCTTACGTTTCGGGTATGCTGACGCTTATTTTAGCCGTGGTCACCGTGATTGGTATTATTGCTGCGCCTTGGGTGATTTATGTTACAGCACCGGGTTTTAGTAGTTCACCTGATAAATTTCAATTAACGACCGATCTATTACGGATCACCTTTCCTTATATTTTTCTTATTTCACTGGCTTCATTGACGGGCTCTATTTTAAATACTTGGAATCGTTTTTCAGTACCCGCTTTTGCACCAACGCTACTCAATGTCAGCATGATCTTTTTCGCTTTAGTGGTCGCACCTTATTGTAATCCTCCTATTATGGCATTGGCGTGGGCGGTTGTTGCTGGGGGAATATTACAACTGGGTTATCAATTACCGCATTTGAAAAAAATCGGTATGCTTGTTTTGCCACGTATTTCATTTAAAAATAGCGGTGTTTGGCGTGTGATGAAACTGATGGGACCTGCTATTTTAGGGGTTTCGGTTAGCCAAATATCGTTAATTATCAATACTATTTTCGCTTCCTTCTTAGTCTCTGGTTCAGTTTCTTGGATGTATTACGCAGATCGTTTGATGGAACTACCGACAGGGGTATTAGGCGTTGCATTAGGTACAATTTTACTTCCTTCATTATCTAAGAGTTTTGCCAGTGGTAATACTGAAGAATATAGAAAATTAATGGATTGGGGATTAAGACTGTGCTTCTTATTAGCACTGCCTTGTACTATTGGTTTAGCGATATTATCTGGGCCTTTAACAGCGTCTTTATTCCAGTATGGTAATTTCAATGCTCATGATGCACTAATGACACAACAAGCGCTAATCGCTTACTGTGTTGGGTTAATGGGACTGATTATCATAAAAATCTTAGCACCAGGGTTTTATTCTCGTCAGGATATTAAAACACCAGTAAAAATTGCGATTGCGACATTAATTCTCACACAATTAATGAACCTTGCATTCATTGGTAGCTTGAAACATGTGGGGCTTGCACTTTCAATAGGTATTGCGGCTTGTTTTAATGCCTCTATGTTGTTTTGGCAGATCCGTAAGAAAAATATCTATCAGCCTTTGGCTGGCTGGCCAGTGTTCTTATTAAAACTTGTTATTGCGCTTGCCGTAATGGGGGCAGTATTAGTTGGAATGTTGTGGATCATGCCAAGTTGGGATACTGGCAATATGCTAATGCGCATCTTACGCTTGTTGTTAGTTGTAGTAGCTGGAGCAGGAAGTTATTTTGTTGCGCTGTATGCACTAGGGTTTAGACCTCGCCATTTCTCACTACGTGCTTTATAACTGATAACATGGACTCCTCGTTTTTGTATAAAAGCGAGGAGTTGCAAAATTAACAATATTTTTATCAATGTAATTCTCTTCATTTAGATCCTTTCTCTATTTTTAGACTATTTATAATGTTATATAGATCACACTTCTCGCATTTAGTTACGCGGATCTGGCTACCCTTAGAAAGAAAAAATAGTGAGAAAAAAAGCAAAAATCTTTTTTCTCACTATTTTTTTTATTAAATTTTTTTTCCAATTTCTAAATGATTTATACAGTTTTTCGGCATCTGAAAGTGTTTTTTAATCGTTATTGATAAGTTTATCTAAACATTAATCATATCGAATATCTTTAGACAATTTGTTTACTAGCAGTGGGATTCTACATAAAGTAAAAAAATAGACACTATATTCTAAGCACTTACGGTTTGACGAATTATCTTTTTTTAGATAAACTCTCTTATGTCGTATAGGTTTAAAAATTGACACATCTGTTAAATATTTCTTACTTAATGATGAGATATTGCAAATATTTCAAAATATTGCAGTATATTTTAAAACATTTAATTTTTTTGATTTAAGACATATTATTATTTCTTTATTCAGGTAGATTAACCGTGACTGTAAAGTTATTTGCTTGTTATCGTTCAGTACTACTGAAAGTGATCATATCTATTTTGTCTGCGCTTCAAATAGGTAACACGATTGCTGGGGATAAGCAGTAAACAATAAGTCGCGTGAATAATGAAATTAATGCTAAATCTATTATTAATAGATAATTAGATTACTGAAAATTCAGTATGGTACACTAATTATTATTTTCATTTATCCGCCGTTGTTTTCTGTTTTTCCCTCTCTTTTCTAGTCCTTCTCAATATCTCTTATTTTTTTATTAATAGCTCAATAACTCAAATATTTCTCTATTTATTCGTTATACTCAAAGTAGTTATAAATCATTAGGTATTTCTAGTTTAAAGACCACTAAATAATCACTGCGTGATTTTTGGTAAAAATAAAAATAAGAGTGTCAAGGAGCTACTATGAAAAAAGCAATTATCATTTCTGTATCACTAGCTACGTTATTTCTTGCAGGTTGTACTGCTGACGGAAAAATTAATACCTCAAGACTCACTCCAGTTAACTGTATTGGCGTATTCGACAAAACTAATGAGAAGCTTGCTTTCACCGCTAAAGACGTCAATGACCGCTTATACAGCCCTAGTAAGCCAATAGACAGTGTCGATGGTTGGATTGAGGTAAAAGATATTAGAGGGCTATTGTGTCAGGATGTTATAACTGCTAACGAAGATTAATGATTAAATAGCATTGGAAGTTTTATTAAACCATTGTTTGTAATGTTTTTAGCTATCTTGAATTAAAATTTAACGCATAATAAAAAACCGATGGTTAATACCATCGGTTTTTTTATCACTACTATTTGAAAATAGAGATAAATTACATTCTATCTACTGTTTCAATACCTAAAGTATCCAAACCTTGTTTTAAGGTTCTTGCGGTTAAACGAGCTAGTTTTAGACGACTTTGGCGAGTGTTTTCATCTTCAGCAGATAAGATAGGGCAGTTTTCATAAAAGCCAGAGAAAGCTTGTGCCAGATCGTAAAGATAAGCACACATAACGTGAGGCGTTCCTTCACGAGAAACTTGCATAATCGTCTCATCAAACTGGACTAAACGTAATGCAAGCTGTCTTTCATGAGATTGGGTTAGTGCGATAGGTTGAGTTAACGCATTTTCATCAATTTCTGCACGTTTGAAGATTGAAGCAACACGAGTATAAGCATATTGCATATACGGTGCTGTGTTACCTTCAAAACTTAACATCAGATCCCAATCAAAGATGTAATCTGTGGTACGGTTTTTAGATAAATCAGCGTATTTAACAGCACCAATACCCACAACGCGAGCAACATTATTTAATTCGTCTTTATCCATATCTGGATTTTTTTCAGCGATTAATGCGCGGGCTCTTTCTTGAGCTTCGTCCAGCAAGTCGGTTAAACGAATAGTGCCGCCAGAACGAGTTTTAAACGGACGACCATCTTTACCTAACATCATACCGAACATATGGTGTTCGAGTGACATTGAATCAGGGATGTAGCCTGCTTTACGAACGATTGTCCAAGCTTGCATTAAATGCTGGTGCTGACGAGAGTCGATATAATAAAGCACACGGTCAGCATGTAATGTATCGTGACGGTATTTTGCACAAGCAATATCTGTCGTTGTATATAGGTAGCCACCGTCTTTTTTCTGAACGATAACACCCATAGGTTCGCCTTCCTTGTTTTTATATTCGTCAAGGAAAACAACCGTTGCGCCTTCACTTTCTACTGCAAGACCTTTTGCTTTTAAATCGGCAACAATACCTGCCAACATTGGGTTATAAAGACTTTCACCCATAATGTCGTCTTCGGTTAATGTGACGTTAAGACGTTGATAAGTCACTTGGTTTTGTTGCATGGTGATATCAACTAATTTACGCCACATTGTACGGCAGTATTCATCACCACTTTGTAATTTCACTACGTAATTACGGGCACGCTCTGCGAATACTTCATCTTCATCATAGTGTTTTTTCGCTTCACGATAGAACTCTTCGAGATCAGATAACGCCATATCAGCGGCATTTTCATTCTGTTTTTTCTCTAAATACGCAATCAACATACCAAATTGCGTACCCCAATCACCAAGGTGATTAGCACGAATAACATTATGACCTAAGAAAGATAAAGTACGCGCACTTGCATCACCAATAATGGTTGAGCGTAAGTGACCAACGTGCATCTGTTTTGCAACGTTCGGAGATGAATAGTCGATAACAATAGTTTGAGGTTCGACGGGTGTTACGTTTAGATGTTCATCTGCTAATGCGTCTTCAGCTTGCTTTGCAACCCATTGTGGAGATAAAAAGATATTGATGAAACCTGGGCCTGCGATTTCAACTTTATCTGCAACATCTGTAATATCGAGCTTTTCTAGGATCTTTTCTGCGAGTTGTCGGGGTGGGATCCCCATTTTTTTTGCAGCTCCCATGACACCATTTGCCTGATAGTCACCAAATTGTACTTTGGCTGACTGACGGACAAGAGGTTCGCTATCAGCGGGTGCGCCAGCAGCACACATTGCCACACTGATTTTTTCTGAAAGAAAAGCCTGAATATTCACCGGGTTACCTTAAATTATTGAGAAAATAAAACCTGACGACAAAAGTCTGACAGGTTTCTTATAAAGAATTAGGATTAACCTTGAATTTATAACATATTCCGGCTAGAACATGCTACCATCTAGGCCTTATCTTTAAGGTTTTTTCTCTGTTTTTTCATTAAGGTTATTCAAAATGGTGTTATTTTCTTCAATTCCTCAATTAAATGATTTAACTCACGAGCTTTCTTTGTTTGAAGAAAATATGACACTATTTGTCAATAGTTTGGGCATAGATTTATCCATCTATCACACTGATCACGTATCGTTACGTTGTCACGATTTAGCATTAGCGGAGCAGTGGCGAACAGGATTAAGCCAGTGTGGAAAGTGTATTTCTGATAATGTGATTAATGGGCGCCCAATATATCTATTTCAATTAGAAATACCGCTAACTATTCTAAATCAATCTGTTTCGATTGTTGAATTGCCTTTCCCCACAAATAAAAAATATGAATACCAAGGTTGGGAGCATATTGAGCAAGTGATCTCCGTTGAACCCGCTTTTTTAGTGGATAAAGTGATGTCTTTTTTACCCGAAACGTTACCTGAGAGTGTTAGCTTAAAAATCAGCGAACCTAAAGGTGAGAAAGAACGTTTACCCAATCCAACGGTGGCTATTTCTAATGGAAAAGTCACCGTGAAGTATCATCCTTATTCGTTACTTGAAATCGTTGAAAGTGAGTGTTGTTCGACACTTTCAGAAAATAGTTTGCTTGTGTCAGCACAAAATTCTGATGGCAGAATTGAATGAATTACAAGATTCGACAACTATTGTTAGTAATCGCTAAGAAATGATATTTATTTTCTGATTACTTTCTTTATTAAGGATGGAGAGGGATGATATGGCTACATTGGAGATTTGTTGTTTTGGCGCTGAATGTGCGTTGGTAGCAGAACGAGCAGGCGCAGACAGAATAGAGCTGTGCACGAGTCCAGCAGAAGGTGGTATTACACCAAGCTTTGGAATGCTACGACAAGTCAGGGATCTGGTTCGTATTCCCGTTCATCCTATCGTTCGCCCGCGTGGTGGTGATTTTTGTTATACACAAGCTGATTTTTCAGCAATGAAAAATGATATTAGTTTGATCCGTGATATGGGATTTTCAGGTGCCGTTGTTGGTCTTTTAAATGAAGAAGGGCATATTGATTTGCCTAAAATGGAAATTTTAATGGAGCTTGCAGGTCCATTAGCCATTACTTTTCATCGTGCTTTTGATATGTGCATTAATCCATTATTAGCGCTAGAACAACTGACTCAGCTAGGTGTTGCTCGTATTTTAACCTCAGGACAGCAGGCGAATGCAGAATTAGGTTTGCCATTATTACGCACGTTAAATGAAAAAACACAAGGCCCTATAATTATGGCGGGCGCTGGTGTAAGACTCAGCAATATCCAAAAATTCCTAGATGCAGGATTGAAAGAAATTCATAGCTCAGCAGGAAAAGTGGCACCTTCAACCATGATTTATCGAAAAGCGGGGGTAACTATGAGCTCTGACAGTGAGGTTGATGAGTTTACGCATTACTGTGTGGATGAAGATACAGTTGAAGCGATGAAAGATATTATGAGTATTTATGCGCCATTAGCATCTTGATTGATACGGATTAAATATTTTAAAACTGCGCCTTTTATGGCGCAGTTTTTTTATATAAGTTCGCCTAATAACAGCGTATGTGTAATACCACAGCGTTCAACAAAGGCTTCATCATGCGAAACCAGTAACAATGTGCCTTGATATTCAACAAGTAGATTTTCCAATAGTTGTTTGGATTCGATATCAAGGTGATTATCTGGCTCATCAAGTAATAATACTGCTGGTGGTTTTGGGCTGTGTGTTAAAGCCAATAACGTTGCTTTTAATTGCTCGCCACCACTGAGTTTTTCAAGTGGTAGTAAAGATTTATCACCTCTAATTCTCAACATTCCAAGACGAGTTCGCCATTGCTCGACAGAAATCGCGGGTTGATATTGGTGTAGTGCTTGTGCAACTGGCAATGTTTTATCAAGTAAAGCAAGATGTTGGTCAAGGTAACAATAGTCTTTGTTGAGACGAAACTCACCAGAAAGTGGTACAAATTGTTCGATCAAGCATTTTAGTAATGTTGATTTTCCACAGCCATTTTTACCTTTAATATGCCAATGCTCATTGCCGTAAGCTGAAAATGAAATAGGGTGCTGATAACCATATGGAAGTTGAAGATTATTAACAAATACATTTAAACGATGGCCATCACTTTGATAATTCAATACCATTTTTTGCTGATGAACATGTGCTTTTTCCTCATCGATACCTTGCTTTTGAGATTGCATATCATCAATTACGCGTTGATGTCGTTTTGCTACGGCAGATTGGCGTTGTTCTGCTCTGTTTTTTTGCATATCCAGTAAAAGTAGGCACTGAGAGCCACTTTGCCTAATTGATTCGCCTTGTCGTTTCCGTTGTGCTGCTTTTTGCAATGTTGCTTGTTGCTGGCGTTTCTCATTTTTAATTTGGCTGTTTAGTCGATCACTTGCGGCTTCCAATGATGTTATTTCCGCACTTTTTTGTGCCTCATATAACGTATAATTTCCACCATATTCTGATAAGCCTTTCTCACTTAACTCAAGAATGGTATCAGCATACGAAAGCAGGTTTCGATTGTGGCTAACAATAAGAGAGCCAGCTTTGTGCTGAGCTAATTGTTTTATTAGCCATTGTTGTCCTTGATAATCAAGATGGTTATCTGGCTCATCTAACAGTAGAAAGCTCTCTTCACATAAAAAAGCGCGACAAAGTGCTAAACGTGTTTGTTCTCCACCACTTAGATGCGCAATAGGGGTATCTAATGCGACGGGAAGTTGTGCTGAATCTAATAAATTCTGCCACATGACAGGGAGTTGCCATTTGCCATCGAGTAACTCAATATCTTCTAATGTGGCAATACCGTCATCAACGCGTTGGAATGCTTGATAAATTTCATGAACATCTAACGCTTGAGCAAGTGTATCACCCTGTAATCGCGTTAATTGATCAACGTGAACAAAAGGCATATTCCAATTAATTTGACCCGAAGTCGGTAATATTTTTTGTGCTAATAATCTTAATAGTACAGACTTTCCTTTACCGTTATGGCCAATTAATGCATTTTGCTGACAAGTCAGTGAGCGAGTTAATGGTGGAAAAAGAGCTTGTTGATTAAATTCGACAGTAAGTTGTGAAAAATGACAGGCTATTGTCATCATCGACCTCCTAAGAGAAATAGGTGGCAGACAGCCGAGATCTTTTTTCTAGATGCGACGAAATAAATTATTGTCTGCCAGTAACAGAAAATGAATACCTAAAAGGTATTTGAAATAATTTTCTGGCAGAATTTAGTTCATCGTAGGGAAGTGCCTTCTTAAAAAGAGAAATAATTGGAGTGATAACGCGCGTATTTAAACATGAATAAAGATAAACAACAAGCGCCGAATAAGGTTATCTTTGTGTGGTTCTTATTTTATGTGCTTTTATTCTAAACATTATACGTTTATAAATCGATGATATATTAATATAGGCAATGCAAGCTAAAGGAATACCGTAGAATAATGTGCCGTAAGCCATACCAATATGTGGAACATTAAAATAATCGCTGTGCTGTGGAATTAAATAGAGATAGTTAATTTCATTTAAATATTGGGGCGTTAATCCACCGTAAGGGACTAGAAACTTAAAAATCATGACAGAAAAAAGGCACAGCATAAAATTTAAAACTAATAGTGCAGAATAGAATAAATTCTTTCCCATTTCTTCTTTAGTTTTCACTTGATAACCACTGATAATTCGATTAGCAACAATTACAGCATAAAGCCAAATAATCAGGTTTTCATCACCCATAATCATACTATTGATAATAAGAGCGAATATCCCATAAAAAGGAATAAGAGCAAAAACAAGCTTAGTACGAGCAAATGCAGCCATAAAAACACCTGAATGCACGAGAATAAATTCAAATAAAAATAAAACGGTTAGATTATAAATTGTTTGAACTGAGAAATGTTCAGGAAACCACCAAACGGTAATAATAAAAGCGATATATAAAAGCTGTGTGGCATAGTCAAATAATGAAAAAAAGAGTTGTACCCCTTGTTGTAATGGCGTTAGTGGAGGGCGTTTTGCTGATGTGGTTTCTATAAAGGACGAAAAAATAGGATCATCATATTGCTGACGCTTATTTTTTTGCAAAAGAGCGTGTTGTTTTTTTTGTGTTATTTCCTTTTGGGTAGCAACTTTGCTCTTTGGTGTCTTTGCCATAATTTTCTTTAATCGTTCATCTGCAAATAAGGGGCGTATAAAGTGTCTTTAATAAAAAACAAGATGAATATTATGAAAGAAAGGGATATTTAATAACTTGATACCCCTTTAAATTTAGATAAAAAATTAAGGCTTAGTGGCAATTAATATGGCACGTTTTGGTGCGGGATAACCTTCAACAGTTTTTGTTTTATCATCAGCATCTAAAAAAGCATCTAATGAATCTGTTACCATCCAATCTGTTTTACGTTGCTCATCAAGTGATGTCGTATTTTCATCAACAATACGCACATCTTTAAAACCACATTTTTCTAGCCAAACCTTTAGCATTTTTGCAGATGGAATAAAGTACACGTTACGCATTTGTGCATAACGCTCACCAGGGATCAGGCATTGAAATTCATCACCATCAACAACAAGGCTTTCTAACACTAATTCGCCACCAGAAACTAATTGGTTTTTTAATTGCCATAAATGATCAAGTGGTGAACGGCGATGATAAAGTACACCCATTGAGAATACAGTATCGAAGGCATTTAATTCTGGCATTTGCTCAATACCAACAGGAATTAAATGTGCGCGTTGGTCATTACCTAATAATTTTCTGACAGCTTCAAATTGGCATAAGAAAAGTTGAGTAGGATCGATCCCTACAACAAATTCTGCGCCTTCACCTAACATCCGCCACATATGATAGCCACTGCCACAACCAACATCTAATACTAAACGACCCTCAAGCGGTGAAAGATGGGGTAAAACACGATCCCATTTCCAATCAGAGCGCCATTCTGTATCGATATTGACGCCATAAAGTGAAAATGGACCTTTACGCCACGGCATTAAATTTTTTAAAACGTTACTTAATCCTAGTTGCTCGCCAGCACTTAATGCTGGAGTGTGTTGAGCAATCACACCATTTTTCAAATCAATCTCAGTAGGCGTAATTTCTGGCAAACCATCGAGCATTCTTTCCCAAGAAGAAAAGTGACCGTGTAACGCATTTGATCGCCATTCTGATAATTGAGCCGGTAATGTATCTAACCAATGAAATAAGCGCTCATCTTGCGCAATAAGTTGATAAAACGAGCCAAAATTAATCATTAATTATTGCCTTTAATCGCTAAAAGAGAGCCGAAATTAAAACATTGGAACCAAACTTCTGTATGTGGAAAACCTGCATTATGTAAGCGAGCTTTATGCGTTTCAACAGAATCGGTCAGCATAACATTTTCTAACATGCTACGTTTTTGGCTAATTTCTAATTCGCTGTAACCGTTAGCACGTTTGAAATCATGGTGCATATTAAACAACAACTCACCAATTTCTTTATCTTCAAAACTGAATTTTTCAGAAAGCACTAACACGCCACCGGGATTAAGACCTTGGTAAATTCGGTTTAATAATATTTGGCGATCGTTCGGCGCTAAGAATTGTAAGGTGAAATTAAGCACTACCATTGAGGCATTATTAATTTCGATATCAAGAATATCACCTTCAATAATATCAACGGGTGTATCTGCTTTATAGGCATCAATATGGCGCTGACAGCGTTCTACCATGGCAGGTGAATTATCAACACCAATAATTTTACAGCCAGCAGCATCAATATTACGACGCATGGAAAGGGTTGCTGCACCTAAAGAACAGCCTAAATCATAGACTTGGCTATTGGGCGTAACAAAGCGACCTGCAAGCATACCAATCATGGAGATGATATTAGAATAACCTGGTACTGAGCGTTTTATCATATCAGGAAACACTTCAGCGACTTTTTCATCAAAGCGCCAGTCACCAAGGTTAGCAATAGGTGTCGCAAATAAGCTGTCTTGTTGTGATGATTTTGAATTCGACATAACTAAAATAGGTTTAAGGAATAAAAGAAGCAAGCATTCTACCAGAAGCGACGGTGCTCACAAAGTTGCATTATTTAGAAAGAAATTGGAAAAAATAAATAAACCTTTTTGATACCTTGCCGTTATTAGACACAACAGCAAGGATGTCGGTTTTGATCATGGATGATCATGTTATTCCCGCGAGGACTTAGTAATAAAAGGAAAAGATTTGTATCCAAGGAAGGAAATAAATATTAGCAATGATCATCAATACCATCGATAAATAAGTGGCTGCCATACCTGAACGGCGCCAGCGAAGTTCACGGTGTTTTAATCCATAAGAGTGTAAAAAGCGACCTGCGATTAAAATTGAGCCACAGATGTGCACCATCCAAACAAAAGCACCATTCATTTCCATGACCAGTAATAAGATCATGGAAATCGGAATATATTCTACCGCATTGCCGTGAACACGGATGGCTGTTTGTAATTCATAAAAGCCACCATCGCCATAAGCAACCCGATATTGTGTTCTGAGTTTTACGACATTGAGGGACAATTTAATCAATAATAGTGCGCCCAGTACGATGTAAAGCGAGCTAACCATCTTTTCTCCATTGCCAAAGCCAAAAAACGGCGAATTTAATGATAAACCTCAAAGCGACTTCTGTCGCTATAAATAATTATTATTAATTAATTGTTTGGGGATTAGCAAATCCTTGAAAAGATGTATCATATAAACTAGGTCTATACTCTTATCTCCAGGAAGAATTTTCGTTATAATGTCTGCCTTTTTTTTTGACACTACTCGAAAAAGACTATTGCCAAAATTTCCGCAGCAGAAAGCACAACAAGCTGAGTAAAAGGATATTGTATGCGTACTAATTATTGTGGGCAGTTGAATAGCGCCCATGTGGGCCAAAAAGTGACTCTTTGTGGTTGGGTTAACCGTCGCCGTGACTTAGGTGGACTTATCTTTATTGATATGCGAGATCGCGAAGGTATTGTTCAAGTCTTCTTTGACCCAGAGCAGAAAGAGGCATTTTCTCAGGCTTCAGAACTGCGTAATGAATTTTGTATTCAAGTCACAGGAACAGTACGCGCTCGTCCTGATAGCCAAGTTAATAAAAATATGGCAACAGGTGAAATTGAGTTAGCGGCAGAATCTCTGTCTATTTTTAACCGTTCAGAGCCATTACCGTTAGATAGCAATCAAACAAATACCGAAGAGCGTCGTTTAACATATCGTTATTTAGACCTGCGTCGCCCTGAAATGTCAGATCGCTTAAAAACCCGTGCTAAAATCACAAGCTTTGTTCGCCGTTTTATGGATGGTGAAGGTTTCCTTGATGTTGAAACCCCTATGCTGACTAAAGCGACACCAGAAGGTGCGCGTGACTATTTAGTGCCAAGTCGTGTACATAAAGGTAAATTCTACGCATTACCTCAATCACCACAGCTTTTTAAACAGCTGTTAATGATGTCTGGCTTTGATCGTTACTATCAAATCGTAAAATGCTTCCGCGATGAAGACTTACGTGCTGACCGTCAGCCTGAATTTACCCAGATCGATGTTGAAACCTCTTTCATGAGTGCAGATCAAGTGCGCGAAGTGATGGAGCGTATGATCCATGCATTATGGTTAGATATTCTTAATGTCGATTTAGGTGCGTTCCCAGTAATGACTTTTGCTGAAGCAATGCGTCGTTATGGTTCAGACAAACCAGATTTACGTAACCCAATGGAACTTAAAGACATCGCTGATTTAGTCAAAGATGTTGAGTTTAGCGTATTTGCACAAGCTGCCAACGATGAAAAATGCCGTGTTATCGCATTGCGTGTACCGGGTGGTGCAGCATTAACCCGTAAAAATATTGACGAATATACACAGTTTGTTGGTATTTACGGCGCTAAAGGTCTTGCGTGGATGAAAGTCAACGAAAGCGCGAAAGGCATTGAAGGTGTACAAAGCCCTATCGCTAAATTCCTGACTAACGATGTTGTTAACGCTATTTTGGAAACAACTGGCGCAACAGATGGCGATTTAATCTTCTTTGGTGCGGGTCGTAAAGGCACAATGAGTGATGCGATGGGCGCTCTGCGTCTAAAAGTCGGTCGTGATCTTGAACTGACTGATTTAAATGCATGGAAACCATTGTGGGTTATCGACTTCCCAATGTTTGAAGAAGATGAAGAAACTGGTAGCTTAAGTGCGATGCACCATCCATTTACTTCACCAAAAGACTTATCACCAGCTGAATTGACTGCACATCCGGTAGGTGCTGTGGCAAATGCTTATGATATGGTGATTAATGGTTATGAAGTGGGTGGCGGTTCAGTGCGTATTCACCGTAATGAAATGCAGCAAGCGGTATTTAGCATTTTAGGTATTACACCGAATGAGCAACAAGAGAAATTTGGTTTCTTATTAGATGCACTTAAATTTGGTACTCCACCACATGCAGGTTTAGCATTTGGTTTAGACCGTTTAGTGATGTTGCTGACAGGTACTGATAACATCCGTGATGTTATTGCTTTCCCTAAAACAACAGCCGCTGCGTGTTTAATGACTAATGCACCAAGCTTTGCTAATGAAGATTCTTTAAAAGAGTTAGCGATTGCAGTCACTCAAAAAGAAGTTAGCGAAGATAAAGAGTAAATGATGAAATATAAGCGCCCGATATCCGTTTTAGTTGTTATTTATGCAAAAAAGACCAAACGGGTGCTTATGCTAAAGCGTCGAGATGATCCTGATTTCTGGCAATCTGTGACTGGCAGTTTAGAAGAGGGTGAAACGCCTTTTCAAACGGCGTTGCGTGAAGTGCAAGAAGAAGTTGGAATTGATATCATAAAAGAAAATCTTGAGCTGGTGGATTGCCATCGCTCAATTCTTTTTGAAATTTTTGCACATTTTCGGCATCGTTATGCACCAGATGTTACTCATTGTCAGGAACATTGGTTTACGTTAGCACTGCCCGCAGAGCGAGATATTGTGCTAACTGAGCATTCGCAATACCAATGGTTAGACGCGTCACTGGCGGCAAAATTAACAAAATCCGCCAGTAATCAGCAAGCGATTGAAGAATTTGTTATTTAATGATTAGACCACGTTTGGAGATATTTCATGGCAGGTCATAGTAAATGGGCCAATACAAAACACCGTAAAGCAGCGCAAGATGCGAAACGCGGTAAAATTTTCACTAAAATCATCCGTGAACTAGTTACAGCAGCACGTTTAGGTGGTGGTGATCCTGCAACTAACCCGCGTTTACGTGCGGCAGTTGATAAAGCATTATCGAACAACATGACTCGTGACACCTTAAATCGTGCAATTGCACGAGGTGTGGGTAATGATGAAAACGATAATATGGAAACCATCATTTATGAAGGCTATGGCCCAGCAGGTACTGCTGTGATGGTTGAATGCTTAAGTGATAATCGTAACCGTACTGTTTCCGATGTTCGCCATGCATTTACCAAAACAGGTGGTAACTTAGGAACTGATGGTTCTGTATCTTATCTGTTTACCAAAAAAGGTGTAATTTCATACGCACCAGGTGTTGATGAAGATGCCGTTATGGAAGCTGCGTTAGAAGCAGGTGCTGACGACGTTGAAACCTTTGATGATGGCGCTATTGATGTTTACACTACACCAGAATCTTTTGGTGAAGTAAAAGATGCAATGGATGCAGCAGGTTTTGTTGCTGAATCAGCAGAAGTTTCAATGATCCCATCGACTAAAGCTGAATTAGATATTGAAACAGCACCAAAATTAATGCGTCTTATCGATATGTTAGAAGACAGTGATGACGTGCAAGAAGTATATCACAACGGTGATATCTCAGACGAAGTTGCAAAACAACTGGAAGATATCCTGTAATCGTTCTAACGATTATCGAAAATAACGGTGTTTAACGCTGTTATTAAAAGTGCGAAGAGAAGAGCAGAGCAGATTTTTTTGCTCTTTTCTCTCGCCATCGACCATATCGGCAACAGGAATTGATATGGCTATCATTCTAGGTATAGACCCCGGTTCGCGTGTTACAGGCTATGGCGTAATTCGACAGCAAGGGCGTCAACTTATCTATTTGGGAAGCGGTTGTATTCGTACACAAGTTCCCGATCTCCCCAATCGACTTAAGCGTATTTATGCTGGTGTTAGCGAAATTATTACTCAGTTTTCGCCGGATGTGTTTGCCGTTGAACAAGTGTTTATGGCTAAAAATGCTGACTCCGCATTAAAACTGGGGCAAGCGCGAGGTGTAGCGATACTCGCAGCCGTAAACAATGATTTACCTGTTTTTGAATATGCGGCTCGCCAAGTTAAACAAACCGTTGTGGGTACGGGTGCCGCTGAAAAAAGCCAAGTACAACATATGGTGCGCTCAATACTAAAACTATCTGCGGCACCACAATCAGATGCTGCTGATGCTTTGGCGATTGCTATCACGCATTGTCATTTTAACCAAAATTTATTACGTGTGGGTGATCCTCGATTAGTGTTAACACGAGGTCGGTTAAGATAAGTTGTTATCTTGGTAAATGTCTTTGGTTTTTTACAGGCTGGATATACGTCCAGCTTTTTTTATGTTATAAACTTGACGTAATTATATTTGCGGAGGCGTTAGGGTGATAGGTCGTATCAGAGGAATTATTCTTGAAAAACAGCCACCAGTGGTGCTGATCGAGGCAGGTAATGGTGTGGGTTATGAAATCAATATGCCAATGACCTGTTTTTATGAATTGCCTGATATTGGTCAAGAAGCCATTATCTACACGCAATTTATCGTACGTGAAGATGCTCAATTACTCTATGGTTTTAACCAAAAACAAGAGCGCGCACTCTTTCGTGAATTAATTAAAGTGAATGGTGTAGGGCCTAAACTCGCATTAGCCATTCTATCTGGCATGTCTGCTCGCCAATTTGTAACCGCGATTGAAAATGAATCTATCACTTCACTAGTGAAATTACCGGGTGTAGGTAAGAAAACAGCTGAGCGTTTAGTTGTTGAAATGAAAGATCGCTTTAAAGGTCTTAATGGTGATTTATTCGAAAATAGTGACATCGAATTACCAGAAAGTACTTCACCTAAAGCACCAAAAGCGGCAGATATTGAAGCCGAAGCCTCTGCTGCATTAATCGCATTAGGCTATAAACCACAAGAAGCTGCAAAAATGATCAGCAAAGTGGCAAAACTGGGTACAGATAGCGAGACGCTTATCAAAGAAGCGTTGCGCGCGGCTATTTAGGAGTAACACATTGTGATTGAAGCAGATCGCCTGATTTCAGCAGAAATTCAACAACCTGAAGAAGAAATTATTGATAGGGCGATACGTCCTAAATCTCTTGCCGAATATGTTGGGCAACCGCAAGTTCGTGAACAAATGGAGATTTTTATTCAGGCGGCTAAATTGCGTCATGATGCGCTCGATCATTTGCTTATCTTTGGACCTCCTGGATTAGGTAAAACCACATTGGCAAATATCATTGCTAATGAAATGGGGGTTAATTTACGCACGACATCAGGTCCTGTGCTTGAAAAAGCGGGTGATCTAGCTGCAATGCTAACTAATCTTGAGCCTCACGACGTATTATTTATTGATGAAATTCATCGTCTTTCACCCGTTGTTGAAGAAATTCTTTATCCAGCAATGGAAGATTATCAACTTGATATCATGATTGGTGAAGGGCCTGCGGCTCGTTCAATTAAAATTGACCTACCTCCATTTACCTTAGTGGGTGCAACCACAAGAGCTGGCTCTTTAACATCGCCATTGCGTGACCGTTTTGGTATTGTTCAACGTCTTGAGTTTTATAATGTTGACGATCTTCAACATATTGTTTCTCGTAGTGCCAGTTTTATGGGATTAGAGATGACAGACGAAGGTGCTCGTCAAATTGCGATGCGTTCACGAGGCACACCGCGTATTACTAACCGATTATTGCGCCGTGTGAGAGACTTTGCCCAAGTAAAGGGTAATGGTGCCATTGATGAAGAGATTGCTTCTAAAGCGCTTGATATGTTGAATGTGGATGCGGCAGGCTTTGATTATTTAGATCGTAAACTCCTTTTTGCCATCATTGATAAATTTATGGGTGGCCCCGTAGGATTAGATAACCTTGCAGCAGCTATTGGTGAAGAGCGTGAAACCATAGAAGATGTATTAGAGCCTTATTTAATTCAGCAAGGTTTTATTCAGCGCACACCACGAGGCCGTGTTGCCACTAATCATGCCTATCGTCATTTTAATCGAATTATGGAAGATTAATTTTTTATCATCATTAGAAAATAGATAAAAAATACCCCTCGGTGAAATAATTAACAACGAGGGGTATTTTTTTATCCAAACTTAATTTGTTATCTTACTGTTTAGTAGGTGAAAATAAACTCAAGATAAATAGGCAACTCGCAGCTAAAACTACAGACGGGCCAGCTGGAGTGTCATAGAAAGCTGAGAAGGTTAAACCGCCTGTAATGGCTAACATACCAACCGCGATTGCAATCAGAGCCATTTGTTCTGGAGAACGAGCAAAACGACGTGCTGTTGCAGCAGGGATGATCAGTAACGAGGTAATGATCAGCGCACCGACAAACTTCATGGCTAAACCAATGGTTAATGCGGTGATCATCATTAGCTTTAAGCGTTCTCGTTGAATATTCACACCATCAACAAATGCCATATCTTGATTAATTGTCATGGAAAGTAGTGGACGCCATGAGCGAATAATCACAAATAAAACAATCACAACACCAATAAAAATACTGATAACGTCTTGATAGTTTACAGACAGCAAATCACCAAACAGATAAGCCATTAAATCAACACGTACATTCGACATTAAACTAACAACCACAAGCCCTAAAGAAAGCGCACTGTGTGCCATGATCCCTAAAAGAGTATCAACAGAAAGTTGAGGTTTTAATTCTAACCAGACCAACAAAATAGCGAGGAGAAGCGTGACTGCAATCACAGCATAAAAAGGCTCGATGTTAAACAGCAAACCAAAAGCAACACCAAGTAGTGAGGCGTGAGCTAAAGTATCACCAAAATAAGACATACGACGCCAAACGACAAAAGAGCCCAAAGGGCCCGCCGCCATTGCTAAGAGCATACCGGCAATCCAACCCGGTAACAGCAACTCAATCATGACGACACTCCTTACTATGCTGGTGATGATGACGATAAATACCAAGTTGTTCAGCACCACGGCTTCCAAACATGGCAATAAATTCAGGGTGAGAAGAAACAACGTCAGGTGTACCCGAACAGCAAATATGACCATTTAAACAGAGGACTTCGTCTGTTTTTGCCATCACAAGATGAAGATCATGAGAAACCATCAATATGGCACAACCTAATTCATGACGAAGCTGATTAATTAAATCATAAAGTGCTAATTGACCATTAACATCAACACCTTGAGTGGGTTCATCTAAAACTAAAAGTTGGGGCTGATTAAGCAACGCTCTTGCTAACAATACACGTTGAGACTCACCACCAGAAAGTTTCTGCATAGGTTGATCGATTAATTTAGCCGCATTAACGCGTTCTAAAGCAGGGAGAATATCTTTATCATGAACACCCGGTTTTAGTGTCATAAACCGTTTAACGGTGAGTGGCATTGTGGGATCAAGATAGAGTTTTTGTGGTACATAGCCCACTCGTAGCGCGTTTTGACGCTCAACTTTTCCTGAGGTTGGATTTAATAAACCAAGAACTAAACGGATAACCGTAGATTTACCTGCACCATTAGGGCCAAGTAAAGTAAGAATACGGCCTGCTTTTAGATCAAAAGAGATATCTTTTAAAATTTCTCTTTCACCAAAAGAAACACAAACCGATTTTAAACAAATCAAGTCAGACATAAAATTAGCACTTGCAGAATCATTGAAACGTTATAATATAACATTTCCAATGATGATTCACGAGAATTCTTCCTATGTTACATAAAAACAACAAATTTGCGCATCGTTTTTTATTGAAATCATTTTTAACGACAGCGATGATAAGCTCATTCAGTGCTTCAGTGCAGGCTGATGTTGTCGTTTCCATCAGACCACTAGGATTTATTGCTGCGGCTATCGCTGATGGAGTAACACCAACGGAGGTTTTATTACCAGATGGGGCATCTCCACACGATTATGCATTAAAACCCTCTGATTTGAAAAAAATTACTTCCGCAGACCTGATGGTATGGGTGGGGCCTGATATGGAAGTATTTTTAGATAAGCCATTAAACAGACTTACTGACAATCATAAGTTGGCTTTAGCGGAAACTGACGAAATAAAGTCACTTTTATTGAAAGATGATGATGACAATGTGCATAAACATGAGGAAAATCACGAACATCATTCTCATGGTGATTATAATATGCACATCTGGTTATCACCAGAAATTGCGTTGTCGTCTGCAAAACAGATCCACCAAAGGTTAATTACACTCTATCCAGATAAAAAAGAACTTCTGGACGTAAACCTAGGTAAATTCAGCGAACAACTCAAGCAAACTGATAAGAATCTTGTTAATATTCTGTCGCCTGTGAGAAATAAGGGTTATTTTGTCTTTCATGATGCTTATGGCTACTTCGAAAAACATTATAATTTAAAGCCGTTAGGTCATTTTACGATCAACCCTGAAATACAGCCAGGTGCGCAGAAATTACATCAAATACGAACACAGTTGGTTGAGCAAAAAGCAACCTGCATTTTTGCTGAGCCACAATTTAGGCCGACAGTAATAGAAACAGTGGCGAAAGGCACTGGGGTTAAAATGGGTGTATTAGACCCCCTAGGAAGTGGGATTGCTCTAACTCAAGAGAGCTATGTAAAATTCCTTACCCAACTAGCTAACCAATATGCGAGCTGCCTGAATGAAACACAATAAGGAATTAAGAGCGTGCAGCAGAAGAAATCCATTGCACAGGTATATTTAAGTTTACCACTCCCACATAAGATCATGCTTGGTTCGTTAACTGCAGCAACCTTGGCCGTCGCAATTTGGCGGCCTGTGGTACTTCAAAATGAGCAAAGCCGAGAAGTTCCAGTCAGCATTCAAATGCCTCTTGCCAATCAAGGCGAAAATACCGATGACATTATCACTGATAGTAGTGATCAGCTTACCAATGAAGGATTAGTTGATACTGATGATGGCACTGATACAAGCACTGCGGTTGCGCAAGTTCCCCATACTTATATTGTTTCTAGTGGCGATTCATTAAGTTCAATTCTGACTCAGTTTGGTATTGATTCTGCGGATATCGCGACTATCTCTAATCAAAATAAAGATCTTAGAAACCTCAAAATAGGGCAACCTATTAGCTGGGAACTTGATGATAATGGATTGCTTCAAGAATTAAGCTGGGGTGTTTCTCGTCGCGAAACTCGCGTTTATACCCGTACCGAAACGGGTTTTAAAGAAACAAAAGAGTTTCAAAAAGGTGAATGGAAGAACAGTGTAACCACAGGTGTTATTCGTGGGAGTTTTTCTGTCAGTGCAACAAATGCAGGTTTAACCAATGCTGAAGCACGCGCCGTTACCAAAGCATTACAGTGGCAAGTGGACTTTAAAAAATTACAAAGTGGTGACCAATTTGCGGCACTATTTTCTCGTGAAGTGCTTGATGGGCGTACCGAGCAAAGTGAGCTAGTTGGTGTCCGTTTACGTAGTGCGGGTAAAGATTATTATGCGTTCCTTGCTGAAGATGGTCGTTTCTACGATAGCCAAGCGGGTGGATTAGAACGTGGATTTATGCGTTTCCCAACTGTGAAGCAATTTAGAGTTTCCTCTCAATTTAACCCTCGTCGTATTAACCCTGTTACGGGGCGTTTAGCTGCACATAAAGGTGTTGATTTTGCGATGCCAGTAGGTACTCCAGTATTAGCAACAGGAGATGGTGAAGTTATTGTGGCTAAATACAGTGGTGCCGCAGGTAACTTTATCGCTATTCGTCATGGTAGCCAATACACAACACGTTATATGCACTTACGTCAATTATTGGTAAAACCAGGACAGCGTGTTAAGCGTGGCGATAGAATTGCGTTATCAGGAAATACAGGGCGTTCTACGGGGCCTCATTTACATTATGAAATGTGGATCAACCAACAAGCAGTCAATCCATTAACGGCAACATTGCCTCGCGCTGACGGTTTAACAGGTAAAGATAAACAAGAATATCTTGCTAAAGTAAAAGAGATTAAACCTCAGTTAGTGCTAGCCGATTGACAATAAACACGATTTTAAAGACATAAAAGCGGATGATTGATATCATCCGTTTTTGTTTTAATGTTTTTTACGCCTATTAGGGGTATCAATTCAGAGAATTATCTGATGAATAAAGAAAAAGATACAGATAGCAAAGCGGGTTATGTGCCCACTTTTCACCGTGCGTATTTGCATCCTCGTCATTGGGGAACTTGGCTAGGTGCAGGTGTATTAAGTGTATTGGCTTATATGCCAGTAAAATGGCGTGATCCCTTTCTTGCTTCTATTGGCCGTTTTGTTGGACGTAAAGCGAAAAGCGCAAGACGTCGTGCAGATATCAACTTGAGATACTGTTTTCCAACATGGAATAAAACGCAACGTGAAAATGTACTCGACAGTATGTTTGAAACTGCCCCCCAATCCTTTGTGATGTTAGCAGAGCTTTGTTTAAGAGGCCCTGAGCGTATATTAAAACGCACATCTTGGCAGGGGCTAGAAATTATTGAGCGTTTTAAAGCGCAAGGCCGTAATGTCATTTTTATGGTGCCTCATGGCTGGGCAGTTGATATCCCTGCAATGCTATTAGCATCAACAGGTCAGAAGATGGCCGCGATGTTTCACCACCAAAAAGATCCTGTTGCTGATTATTTATGGAATAAAGCACGTCATCATTTTGATGGTCGATTACATTCACGCGAAGCAGGTATTAAGCCTTTTATTTCTTCTGTGCGACAAGGTTACTGGGGCTATTATCTGCCCGACCAAGATCACGGTGCAGAGCATAGCCAATTTGTCGATTTTTTCGGTACTTATAAAGCGACATTACCCGCGATTGGGCGGTTAATGAAAGTATGCCGAGCTGCTATCGTACCGTTGTTCCCAGTGTATTGTCATAAAACACATCAGCTTAGTATTATTGTTCGTGAACCAATGGATGATATTGAAGATAAAGATGATGCGTACATTGCACGCAGAATGAATGAAGAGTTAGAAGCACTAGTGACACCAACGCCAGAGCAATATACGTGGATCTTAAAATTACTTAAGACACGTAAAGAGGGTGAAATAGAGCCTTATGCACGTGAGAATATCCTAGACTAGTTCTTGCACAAGAAATAACCAAATAAAAAATGGGCACTTAATAAAGTGCCCATTTTGTTATTAATATTTAAGACTCTGAGTTATTCAACAGTCAAAATACGGCATGTATTGGTGCTACCGACTGTGCCCATTTGGTCACCTTGAGTGACTAGCACTAAATCACCTGAAACTAAGAAACCTTTATCGCGCAAACGACCAATTGCTTCATTAGCAGCGGCAATACCGTCAGTGTGAGTACTGCAATAAACGGGGGTTACGCCACGATAAAGTGCAGTCTGATTCAATGTTTTCTCATGACGAGACATTGAGAAAATAGGTAAGCCTGTACTGATACGAGACATCATGCGTGCAGTACGACCTGATTCAGTCATCGCAATAATCGCATTAACGCCTTTCATATGGTTAGCTGCATACATTGTAGACATTGCAATGGCTTCTTCCACTGTATCAAACACCATATCTAAACGGTGCTTAGAAACATTGGCAGCTGGCATTTTCTCAGCACCTAAGCAGACTTGCGCCATTGAAGCGACTGTTTCTGCTGGATATTGTCCAGCAGCTGTTTCTGCTGAAAGCATAACAGCATCAGTACCATCTAATACGGCGTTAGCAACGTCCATTACTTCGGCACGAGTTGGCATTGGATTTGTTATCATGGACTCCATCATTTGAGTCGCAGTGATAACGACACGATTAAGCTGACGAGCACGACGAATTAATTTTTTCTGTACGCCAACCAACTCAGGATCACCAATTTCAACGCCTAAATCGCCACGAGCAACCATCACCACATCTGAAGCTAGAATGATTTCATCAATGATTTCATCATTAGCAACCGCTTCAGCTCGTTCTACTTTTGAAACGATTTGGCATTCACAGCCAGCATCACGGGCTAAACGGCGGGCAAGGTTAAGATCTTCGCCAGTTCTTGGGAATGAAACGGCAAGGTAATCAACACCAATTTTTGCAGCAGTGATGATATCTTGCTTATCTTTTTCTGTTAACGCATCAGCGGAGAGACCACCACCCAGTTTGTTAATCCCTTTATTGTTAGATAAAGGACCGCCCACAGTCACTTCAGTAAAGACTTTTAAACCATCCACTTTAAGGACTTTTAACTGAACGCGACCATCATCAAGAAGTAAAATATCGCCTGGAACCACATCGGCTGGTAAGCCTTTATAATCAATACCCACTTGATTTTGATTGCCTTCGCCTTTTTCTAGCGCCGCATCAAGCAAGAATTTATCACCGACATTCAGGAAAACTTTTCCGTCTTTAAAGGTCGATACACGGATTTTAGGGCCTTGTAAATCCCCGAGAATAGCAACATGGCGACCTAATCTTGCTGCAATTTCACGCGTACGATTAGCACGAGCAAGATGATCTTCCGCAGAACCATGAGAGAAATTTAATCGAACAACATTCGCGCCAGCAATAATAATTTTTTCTAAGTTATTATCACGATCTGTTGCTGGGCCTAAGGTGGTAACAATTTTTGTTCTTCTGAGCCGTCTGGACATGTATTACTCCGTTGACCTTGAACGAAAGGTGTTGGCAATTGGATAAAACAGAAATCAGACTGTGTTTTACCCAATATGTTAAGTGAAACGTTTCAAGCTAATTGCAACATACACTACTGTTTTCATTATATGCGAGAGTTAGCTCGCAGATATGCTACCATTTTTCAAAAACTTATCTAGTCAGGGGCACAATTGGAAGTGTGACTATACTAACAGAATAATTAAAAACGATTACTTATCAAACCGTGAATCACGTAAAGCTTCTTTGACGCGCTTCAAGTTATCTCTGAATTTTGGTCCTCGGCGTAAAATAAATCCTGTTGCAAGAACATCAATAATAGTGAGTTGTGCAAGGCGGGAGATCATTGGCATGTAAATATCAGTATCTTCAGGTACATCAAGCAAGATGGGAAGGGTTGCTTCAGAGGCTAAAAGAGAGCCTGGGGTTGTAATAGCAATAACCGCTGCATCGTTTTCGCGTGCGATTTTGGCAATTTCAACTAAATTTTTAGTACGTCCTGTATGTGAAATAATAACGACCACATCACCATCAGTACTATTTATGCAACTCATACGTTGCATAACAACATCATCAAAATAAGTGACAGGAATATTAAAACGAGAAAACTTATTCATGGCATCGTGAGCAACGGCTGCTGATGCACCTAAACCAAAAAAAGAGATTTTTTTAGCTTGCGTCAAAATATCAACTGCACGATTGATCGCTGCGATATCAATATTGTTTTTAACGTTTTCAAGTCCTGCCATTGCTGATTCAAAAATTTTATTGGTATAAGAAGAGACAGTATCGGAATCATCAATATTACGATTTACATAAGGCGTACCGTTGGCAATGCTTTGTGCTAATTGTAATTTGAAATCAGGAAATCCTTTTGTTGCCATACGTCGGCAAAATCGATTAACAGTCGGCTCACTGACATCAGCCGTTTTAGCCATTAAGGCAATGCTTGAATGGATAACTGTTTGTGGCGCAGTTAAAACAGCCTCTGCGACTTTTTTTTCTGATTTACTCAAGATGTCCAGATTAGACTGAACCCTTTCCAATATATTCATTAAATATACAGATCCTTGGCTTTGCCAATTTCAATAAAAGGAGAAATCTATAACGGTTTTATGAAAATATACTACGCAAAGAACAAGGCTTGCAGTGTAAACCATCGGTAAACAGGGCTTTTTTCGTTAAAGTATGACGTGTGTCTAACTTTCAAAGCTGAAAACAAGAAACAAAACTGTTGTAAAGTTACAAGAAAGGATAAAACGCTAGGCATAAAATGAAGCATTACAATATGTGTGGTAAGTTAAAGACTAATATGTGCAAGTGTATTTACTGAATACATCCAAAAGAGTACATTAATACAAAATTCTGTAACAAAATTACAAAATCTCATCATGAGGAGACGTTCTATGGCAGCGATATCGACTGCTCAGGCCTGTGATCTGGTTATCTTCGGTACGAAAGGGGATCTAGCACGCCGTAAGCTCATTCCATCATTATATCAATTGGAGAAAGCAGGATATATTCACCCTGACTCTCGCATTATTGGTGTCGGTCGTGCTGATTGGGATGTTGAGGCATATAAAAATGTCGCTCATGAAGCGTTAAAAACCTTTTTAAAAGAAGAAATTAACCCTGAAATTTGGCAGCGTTTAAGTGATCGCTTAGATTTTTGTAATCTTGATGTTAATGAAACCGACCATTTCATTGAGTTATCAAAGCATCTAAAACAAGATAAATTACCCGCTATCTATTATTTTGCTATGCCTCCAAGTACCTTTAGCGCAATGTGTCAGGGACTAGGTCATGCAAAATTAAATAAAGAGCCTAATCGTGTCGTAATGGAAAAACCATTAGGGACAGATTTAGCGTCTTCTGTTTCTATTAACGATAGCGTGGCGAAATACTTTAAAGAGACTCAAATTTATCGTATTGACCACTATTTAGGTAAAGAAACCGTTTTAAACCTATTAGCATTGCGCTTTGCAAACTCACTGTTTGTTAACAACTGGGACAATAAAACGATTGATCATGTCCAAATTACGGTTGCGGAAGAAGTGGGCATTGAAGGGCGTTGGGGATACTTCGATCAAGCAGGTCAAATGCGAGATATGGTGCAAAATCACCTATTACAAATCCTGACTATGATTGCAATGTCCCCGCCAGCTGACTTAACAGCTGACAGCATTCGTCAAGAAAAAGTGAAAGTTTTACGTTCACTGCGTCGTATTGATAACACAAATATTCGCGAAAAAACAGTTCGTGGACAATATACGGGTGGTTTTGTACAAGGTAAAAAAGTACCTGGTTATCTTGATGAAGAAGGTGCCAATAAAACCAGCAATACAGAAACATTTGTGGCAATCCGCGCTGATATCGATAACTGGCGTTGGGCAGGTGTTCCGTTCTATTTAAGAACAGGTAAACGCCTACCAAGTAAATGTTCAGAAGTTGTGGTTTATTTTAAAAAGCCTGCGCTGAATATTTTCAGTGAGACTTATCAAGAGTTACCTCAAAATAAGCTGACTATCCGTTTACAGCCAGATGAAGGTATCGATATTGAAGTGCTAAACAAAGCACCTGGTCTTGATCATAAACACCGTTTACAAACAACTAAGCTGGACTTGAGTTTCTCTGAAACATTCAACCAAACGCATTTAGCGGATGCTTATGAGCGTTTATTGTTAGAAGCCATGCGTGGCATTCAAGCGCTATTCGTGCGTCGTGACGAAGTGGAAGAAGCATGGAAATGGGTTGATTCAATTATCAATGCATGGGAATGCGATAATGAGCTACCTAAACCCTATCAAGCTGGTACATGGGGGCCTGTTGCATCTGTTGCAATGATCACTCGTGATGGTCGTTCTTGGAATGAAATTGAATAATCAATAACGTCTTTATTGTTTATTCGACGATTAAGATACCCAGCTTTGCTGGGTATTTTTTACCTCTAAGCATAGATACAGCGCTTTAGATGAATAAAACCGCTGAAGGATCGTAAAACTACTGATTAACTATGCAATCTAATTTAAGTTGGAAATTAAAACTTAAACAAAACCAACCAATTAACTAAAAAATTTTCCTCAAAAGCATTGCTTTAAATAATTTGGCGTGATAGAAATATCATGTAACATTTAACCATCTTATATGAGGGTTCGGAGTATATCGTGCGGATGGTCTGTGCGATGAAAGAATAAATAATCATGACTAGCGCCAAAAGCGTCAAAGTTAAACGTTCTACCTATAAGTTATTCCTTTCTGCTATTTTATCCAGCGAACACTACTGGTGTGGCGCATTATAGAAATCTCTCATCTTAATTCCTGAGTTATCAGGAAATGACGTTGCCTTAACGTTTGGCTACTATTGCCGCCAGAAAGACTATCTACATATTCTCTATCTTCTGCGCAAGAAACGTTTCGGCGTATTTCAAATGTGTATGAGAGATGAAAAAATGATTTATTGGATATTTTTAGCATTAGCTATTGTTTGTGAAGTTATCGGTACTTTATCGATGAAGTACGCCAGTGTAAGCGGTGGTTACACCGGTATGATAGTGATGTGGTTAATGATTGCCACTTCCTATATCTTTTTAGCCATAGCCGTTAAAAAAGTGGCATTAGGTGTAGCATATGCACTGTGGGAAGGTATTGGAATTGTCATTATTACGACATTCAGCGTTCTGTGGTTTGGTGAATCACTTTCACCATTAAAATTAGGTGGTCTAGCAATGTTAATTGCAGGGATCACGCTTATAAAATCAGGTACTAAAAAATCGGCTGTTGCTAAGAAAACAACAGAATCGGTAAAAAGTATTGCCGGTAAAGCCAAGCACGTTGCCAGTGCTGTAAAAGGAGCGAATAAGCCAATTCCTGCCAATATCAAGGAGGCTTAATTATGTTAGCTCAATTTGAATGGTGGCATGGTGCGTTTCTGATACTTGCCGTAGTGCTCGAGATTGTCGCGAATATATTCTTAAAAATGTCTAACGGTTTTAGCCGAATGGGATTAGGAATATTATCACTGTTTTGTGTATTAGGTGCCTTTAGTGCACTGGCAATGGCAGTCAAAGGGATAGAGCTTTCTGTTGCTTATGCACTTTGGGGAGCATTCGGAATTATTGCAACCATTGCCGCGGGTTGGATCTTATTTAATCAACGACTCAATTATAAAGGATGGGGTGGAATTATATTATTACTGGTTGGTATGATAATGATTAAATTTGCCTAAATCTAATTAACTTAATAAATGAGATATTGATAAAACAAAAAATCTAATTATTACAGCAAATAAGTGACATTAAAAAGCTGAGTTCTTATGAATTCAGCTTTTTTATATAAACGTAACAGGTCAATAAATAATACCTATTTATATAGCCGCAATAATCTTAATTTCAACTTTATATTCAGGGTGCATTAATTGTGCTTGTACAGTACAACGCACTGGTGCGCTACCTTTGGCAACCCATGCATCCCACGCTTGATTCATTCCTGCAAAATCCTCTTTATTAGCTAAAAAAATGGTTGCATCAAGAATTTTAGTTTTATCAGAACCTACACGTTGTAACAAAACGTCAATTGCCGCTAATGTGTTTGCTGTTTGTTCAATAATATCGCCCGATAAATTTTCTGGCACCGCAGTGTAATAAATTGTGTCGTTATGAATAACAGCTTCAGACCAGCGATCTTCAGGGTCGATACGTTTAATTGTCATTATGAGTTCTCCTTTGTATTAACGGCATAGGTGGTACTTTTGGTTATCCACTGGCATAATTTACGTCTTATTTTATAAAAAGAGTATGCCTGTGTCAGACGATTTTGCAGAAAACGGGATTTTAACCCGAACTATTCCAGGATTTCATCCCCGTGAAGCTCAACGACAAATGGCGAAATCAATAGAGGAAACTATTGATAAGCAAGGTGTACTTATCGCTGAAGCGGGTACAGGGACAGGAAAAACGTATGCTTATCTTGTGCCCGCGTTGCGTTCGGGTAAAAAAACGATTATCTCAACAGGCTCTAAAGCCTTGCAAGATCAATTATATAGTCGAGATTTACCCACGATCATTGAAGCGATTAATTATGATGGTAATACGGCGTTATTAAAAGGGCGTTCTAACTATCTCTGCTTGGAAAGGCTTGATCAGCAAATGCTGAGTGGTGGTGATCTCGAGGCCGAAGTTTTGTCTGATGTAATGTATGTGCGTCAATGGTCAACGCAGACAGAAGATGGTGATGTGAGCCGTTGTCATAGCGTGGCTGAAGACAGTCGTGTTTGGCCTTTAGTCACAAGTACTAACGATAACTGTTTAGGCAGTGATTGCCCTCGCTATAAAGAGTGTTATGTTTTAAGTGCACGTAAAAAAGCAATGGATGCGGATATTGTGGTGGTTAATCACCATTTATTTATGGCGGATACTGTCGTTAAAGATACTGGTTTTGGTGAGCTAATTCCGGAAGCTGAAATTATGATCTTTGATGAAGCCCATCAAATTCCAGATATCGCTAGTCACTATTTTGGTCAACAACTTACCAGTAGACAGCTTTTTGATCTCGCCAGAGACATGACAGTTGCTTATCGCACAGAAGTCCGTGATCAAGTTCAGTTGCAAAAAAGCGCTGATAGATTAACGCAAATGGTGATGGATTTTCGCTTAGCGTTAGGTGATACGGGGTATCGTGGAAATTTACGTGAGCTATTGCAAGGTGGTGAAACAAAACGTTTTCTTACGTTACTGGATGATGCCTTAGAACTGAGCTATGACGTAATGAAACTTTCGTTAGGGCGAAGCCAATTACTTGATAGTGCTTTTGAACGCGCCACCGTTTATCGCAATCGCTTAAAACGCCTGATTGATACCACAATTCCGGGTTATAGCTACTGGTTTGAAAGTTATGGTCGCCATTTTTTACTGGCCATTACGCCACTTTCTGTGGCCGATAAATTTCGTGAGCTTATCAAATCACATAAAAGTAGTTGGGTGTTTACCTCTGCAACACTTTCTGTAAATGAACAGATGTCTTATTACACAGACAGGCTCGGTTTAGAAAATGCGACAACACTGATTTTAAACAGTCCGTTTGATTATCAACGTCAAACATTACTCTGTGTACCACGTTATTTGCCACCATTAAATCAATCTTATACGGCGAAACGTTTAGCCACTATGCTCACGCCTGTTATTTTAAAAAACCAAGGTCGCTGTTTTTTCCTCTGTACTTCACATGCCATGATGCGTGGACTTGCCGAAGAATTCAAAGCCAGTTTGCCATTACCCGTATTGATGCAAGGAGAGATGAGTAAAACGCAATTACTGCAAAAATTTATCTCATCAGGAAATGCGCTTTTAGTGGCGACTCAAAGTTTTTGGGAAGGTGTTGATGTGCGTGGAGATACATTGTCTTGTGTGATTATTGATAAATTACCCTTTACAGCACCTGATGATCCTTTATTAAGAGCACGTATTGAAGATTGTGAGTTGCGGGGCGGAGATGCCTTTAAAGATGTCCAAATTCCTGATGCTGTTATTAGTTTAAAACAAGGTGTCGGGCGATTAATTCGTGATGTACACGATTATGGTGCAATTATAGTTTGTGATGATAGATTGGTTTCTCGTGCATATGGCGAGGTTTTTTTAAGTAGTCTGCCACCATCACCACGAACGCGTTCACTCGAAAAAACAATGAAATTTTTGAGCCAACGCGCACAGCAGAATGAAATACAAGAAATATCGGATTCATAATAGCGATCGCACAGAATGTGTGTTTATTCTGTTGAACACTATTATGATATTATTATTCCTCTTTTAATTATCGAATTTGCCGGAGTTATGGCGTGTCACTGCGAATTTTAGCAATTGATACTGCAACAGAATCTTGTTCAGTTGCAGTTTGGAATGAAGGCGTTGTTGCTTCACGTTTTGAAATCTCACCTCGTGAACATACACAAAAGATTTTACCTATGGTGAAAAGCGCCTTAGAAGAAGCAAACATCACATTGCAATCATTAGATGCACTTGCTTTTGGACGAGGCCCAGGGAGCTTTACTGGCGTTCGTATTGGTGTTGGTGTTGCACAAGGTATTGCGTTAGGTGCTGAGTTGCCCATGATTGGTATTTCATCACTTGCCACAATGGCTGAAGGTGTCTTTAGAACAACGGGTATTAAACAAGTTCTCGTGGCAATCGATGCGCGTATGGGTGAAATCTATTGCGCTCAATATCAGCGTAATGATGCAGGTGCTTGGGTGGGGGAAGACACTGAAGCGGTGATGAAACCTGAGCAGTTTATTGAAGCATTACAATCAACAACAGGAACATGGGCAATGGCAGGTACAGGCTGGCAAGCTTATCCTGATTTAAAAAAAGCGTTGTCTTTCACTGTTGTTGAAACTGAGATTACATTACCTGCTGCACAAGATATGTTACCCCTTGCTGTAACCGCTTGGCATGAAGGTAAAGCAACCAAAGTTGAAGACGCTGAGCCTGTGTATTTACGTAATGAAGTGACGTGGAAAAAATTGCCCGGTCGTGAATAGATTTGTGAGTATCTATTAGAAATCGAAGAGTAAAGCTATAATAGTACTATAGAGTAACGTCAATAATGACTTGCAATGAGGTGGTTTATGAACAGACAATTAAACTACCGTTTGGTAAGCAAAGCGCTATTTCTATCTGGTGCTTTGTTTCTGGCGGGATGCGTCTCTATACCTGAATCAATAAAAGGTACATCAGCAACGCCTGTTACTGATTTAAATGGAGTTTTTGTTGCACCTGAGCTTTATATTGGCCAAGAAGGGCGTTTTGGTGGACGTGTGATTGATGTTAAAAATCTTCAATCATCAACACAGCTAGAAATTGCTGTTATGCCTCTTTCTCAATATGATGCTGCGCCCGAATTGCAACAGCCTTCTATTGGTCGTCTCTATGCGAATGTTATGCATTTCTTAGATCCTACCGATTATAAAAATCAGTATGTAACAGTAGTTGGTACTATTAAAGGTGTTGAAACTGGCAAAGTCGGTGAAGCGAGTTATCCATTTTTACGTATTGATGTGACGGGCATGAAACGTTGGACGCTGACACAACAAGTCATTATGCCAGCACCTGTTATGACATGGGGATATTATGGAGATGGCCCATATTGGGGTTATCATCATGGATATGGCGGTTACGGTGGATATCCATATGGAACCGGTCAGGTTGTGCCCGTTTTAGAATAAAAAATGGGTATTAGATTCCATGACAAAATAATATTTTATCTCCATTTGTGAGAAACGGTGTATAATCAATATCTATAATATATTAGGTAACTATCTAATAGAGTTATTAAAGTTGAATAAAAATAAAAGAGAGGGCGGTTTTGACCGCCTTCTTTTTTGTTAATCTAAAAATAAAATATTTAGTGACACACTTCGCATCTTCACAACAGAAAATTGTTTGTGCTGGTAGGATGAGTTAATACTTTGTTAAAAATGAAACATAATATTAACCCAAGAAGTGCGATTAATCAGGAGTACTACTTTGGAAAAAGTCTGGCTTAAACGTTATCCGGCAGATGTTCCGGCTGAAATTGACCCGGACCGTTTTGCATCCCTTGCTGAGATGCTTGAAAACGCTGTCGCAAATTACGCAGATCAACCCGCCTTTATCAATATGGGCGAGGTCATGACTTATCGCAAACTTGAAGAGCGTAGCCGTGCTTTTGCAGCATACTTGCAAAACGGCTTAGGATTAAAAAAAGGTGATCGTGTTGCCTTAATGATGCCTAATTTACTGCAATATCCTATCGCGCTTTTCGGTATTCTTCGTGCAGGCATGGTTGTCGTAAACGTAAACCCACTTTACACACCAAGAGAACTTGAACATCAATTAAATGACAGTGGTGCAAATGCCATTGTAATAGTCTCTAACTTTGCGCATACGCTCGAAAAAATCGTATTTAATACCAGTATTAAACACGTTATTTTAACCCGAATGGGTGATCAGCTATCTCGTCCTAAAGCAACATTAGTCGACTTTGTTGTTAAATATATCAAACGATTAGTGCCTAAATATAACTTGCCTGATGCCATTTCATTCCGTAGAGCAATGCATTTTGGTTATCGTATGCAATATATCAAACCTGAAATTACAGGAAGTGACCTAGCTTTCTTGCAATACACAGGGGGAACAACAGGTATTGCTAAAGGTGCTATGTTAACGCACCGCAATATGTTGGCAAATCTTGAGCAAGCAAAAGCGGCTTATGTACCTGCACTAAATGTAGGTAAAGAGCTGGTGGTTACAGCGTTACCGCTATATCACGTTTTTGCTTTAACCGTAAACTGTCTGCTCTTTATTGAAATTGGTGGTAAAAATTTACTTATTACCAACCCTCGTGATGTGAAAGGCACAATTAAAGAGCTAGGACGTTACCCTGTCACGGCAATTACTGGCGTAAATACTTTATTTAATGCTTGGTTACAAAATCCAGAATTCCGTCAGCTTGATTTTTCCAAACTAAACCTCTCTGTTGGCGGTGGTATGCCCGTTCAAAATAGTGTTGCTAAAGAGTGGGAAGAGTTAACGGGTAAACATTTGTTAGAAGGTTATGGTTTGACTGAATGTTCTCCTTTAGTCACTGGTAACCCTTATAATTTGAAAAAATACAGTGGTAGTATTGGCTTACCTGTACCTTCAACGGATGTGAAGTTTATGGATGATGAAGGTAACGAAGTTGACCGCACTGTAGGCGGTGAAATGTGGGTTCGTGGTCCTCAAGTAATGAAAGGTTATTGGAATCGTCCTGATGCAACTGATGAAGTTTTACATGATGGTTGGGTTGCAACTGGTGATATTGCTACAATGGATGACGAAGGCTTTATTCGTATCATTGATCGCAAAAAAGATATGATCTTAGTTTCAGGCTTTAATGTATACCCTAATGAAGTCGAAGAAGTTGTCACGGCGCATCCTAAGGTTTTAGAATCAGCTGCAATTGGCGTACCGAGTAAAAACTCAGGTGAAGCAGTTAAAGTTTTCATTGTGAAAAAAGATCCATCATTAACAGAAGATGAGATAAAAACACACTGTCGTCGTTACCTAACAGGTTATAAAGTACCTAAAATTATTGAGTTCCGCGATGAATTACCAAAATCAAATGTTGGTAAAATTTTACGCAGAGAGTTAAGAAATGAAGAAAAAGAGTTGAAAACCTCAACTGAATCTTGATACAACACTCAATAACCTTTTTCAATTTCGCCGGTTTATACCGGCGTTTTTGTGATTACATAAAAAAGTCATTAGACATAAAAATAAGAGAAACCTGTTTTGAATTATCAATTGATTACGACAGACACTGCATTAGATACCGCCTGTAAAGCCGCTTCTGAGGCTTCACAAATAGCTTTAGATACAGAGTTTGTCCGCATACGAACCTATTACCCACATCTTGGTTTGATCCAGATGTATGACGGTAAGCAGATCTCTCTTATTGATCCGTTAGCAATTAAGGATTGGGCTCCTTTTGTTGAGCTACTAACAAACTCAGACATTATGAAGTTTCTCCATGCGGGAAGTGAAGATCTCGAAGTCTTTTCTCACCAGTTTGGCTGTGTTCCAACACCTATGATTGACACTCAAGTCGTTGCTGCATTCTTAGGTCATCCTATTTCTTGTGGTTTTGCGACATTAGTTGAGAAATATGAAAATGTTGCACTCGATAAAAGTGAATCTCGAACAGATTGGCTAGCGCGACCTTTAACTGAAAAACAGTGCCAATATGCCAGTGGTGATGTTTTCTATTTGCTACCTTTAGCTGAAAAATTAATTAAAGAAGCTGAAGAAGCAGGCTATATGGATGCCATTGCAGATGAATGCAACATGATTGCAGAACGTCGACAAGAAACGGTTGTACCAGAGCTTGCCTATCGTGATATTAGCAATGCATGGCAATTAAAAGGCCAACAGCTAGCATGCTTACAAATGCTTGCTCAGTGGCGTTTAAATCAAGCTAAATCTCGTGATATGGCATTAAACTTCGTTGTAAGAGAAGAACATTTATGGTCTGTTGCTCGTTATTTTCCTTCATCACTAGCAGAATTAGATGCGTTATCGCTTTCTGGTCAAGAAATTCGTTGTCATGGTCGTCGCTTATTAGATTTTGTTGCTAAGGCAAAAGAAATTAAAGATGAAGATTGCCCAGAGCCTATTGGCAATTTAATTGAACAACCAAACTATAAAAAAGCGTTTAAAGCAATCAAATCGGTTATTCAAGAAATTAGTGAAGACAAGCGTTATAACCCTGAATTATTAGCCTCAAGAAGACAAATAAATCAATTATTGAGTGTTCATTGGAAAATAAGAGAAGGGCAACCTGAGCTTACTTCACGCTGGCGTAAAGCCTTATTAGAAGAAAAAGTCACTGAAATTTTGGCACAATATTCCTAAATTTGTTAACGGCTTATTTTCTAATAGCAAATACTTGAAATGAAGTCGGTATCATTAGTTCAATAAATAGGAGTCTCTTTTGAGGCTCTTATTTTTTGCGCACAAAAAAATCGCCTATAAAAAATAGGTGATACGGATTAATAAGCTAAATAAACAGGGCGTAAAATAAACGTTATAACGGAATAAAAAAACTCCTTTGACTTATCACCAATGATCAAAATAGCAACGAGATATAGCGCTATTTGCGCATTCAGGTGTATTCAATTTGTATATAATTAAACACAGAGCCAATCAAATTAATTATAGTTCATGGCTGGCTCTGTGAATAATGACTTATATAAAGCGTAAAATATGATTTACTTTGTAGGTTCTTCACTCTCAGGTAAAGTCACATTTAGCTCTAATACAGAGATATCATCACCTTTTTGTTCAAATTGAACTGAAAGCATCTCTGGATCTATCTGCACATATTTGCAGATGACACCTAATAAATCTCTTTTCATATCAGGTAAATAAGCTGGCTCGCTATCACCACGGCGGCGTTCTGCTACGATAATTTGTAGACGCTCCTTGGCAATATTAGCTGTCGACTTTTTACGCGACAGGAAAAAATCTAGTAAAGCCATCTTTTACCCCCCAAAAAGGCGTTTCAGAAAGCCTTTTTTCTCTTCTTCAATAAAACGGAATGGATGTTCTTCACCTAACAAACGATTTACTGTATCTGAATAGGCTTTACCCGCATCAGACTCGCTATCTAAAATAACAGGTTCACCTTGGTTAGATGAACGTAAAACAGATTGATCTTCTGGAATAACACCCAAGAGTGGAATGCATAGAATTTCAAGGACATCTTCCATACTTAACATATCACCACGGTTAACACGACCGGGGTTATAACGTGTTAATAGCAGATGTTCTTTAATTGGTTCTTCACCACGTTCAGCACGACGTGATTTCGAGGCAAGAATGCCTAAAATACGGTCGGAGTCACGTACTGATGACACTTCAGGGTTTGTGGTGATAACAGCTTCATCTGCGAAATAAAGAGCCATCAAAGCGCCACTTTCGATACCCGCAGGTGAATCACAGATAATAAAATCAAAACCCATTTCATCAAGTTCATCTAATACTTGTTCGACACCATCACGAGTGAGCGCGTCTTTATCTCTTGTTTGTGAAGCAGGGAGAATAAATAGATTTTCTGTACGCTTATCTTTAATCAATGCTTGATTTAAAGAAGCATCACCCTGAATAACATTAACAAAATCATAAACAACTCTACGTTCACAACCCATGATAAGGTCTAGATTACGCAACCCAATGTCAAAGTCGATAACAACCGTCTTATGACCTTTTTGAGCGAGGCCGGTAGAAATGGCCGCGCTGGAAGTTGTTTTACCAACCCCACCTTTACCTGACGTAACAACAATAATGCGTGCCATGGAGTGATTCCTTGTCGATGCTCTAAATTAAGTTCTCGATTGTTAATTCATTCTCTTGCAAACTCAGTTGTACTGATTTACCAACAAAGTCTGTAGGAATTTGGTCGCTTAGCCAATATTGACCAGCAATAGAAACAAGTTCAGCAGACAGATGTGTACAAAAAATATGACTCTCTTGATCACCCGATGCTCCTGCAAGCACACGTCCACGTAACACACCGTAGACATGAACATTACCATCAGCAATTAATTCAGCGCCTGCACTTACATTACTGATAACGACTAAATCGCTATTTTGAGCATAAATACGCTGACCTGAACGCACAGGTGTATGGATGATTTTTGTTTTTTGACGAACAACTGTCGGTGCTTCATTCGTTTTATCGTTATTTGCCTGAGTGCTTGGCTTAACTATTTTACCTTCATTTAAGATAGGTAACTGTGCGGCAATTATCGCTTCTTTCTGTTGAGCGTTTGAACTACCACTAATTCCCACGACTCGTAAGCCAGCATCTTCTACAATTCGCCTCAGTTTTTTAAAATCAATATTTTCATCTGCTAAAGCAGAGACATTGATAACCACAGGTGCGTTTTTCAGAAATTGAGGCGCTTGTGCAATTTTTTCTGAAATAGCCTGACGAATAACTTTCGGTGTTCCATCGTTTAAATGGAGTACTGAAAGGGTAAAATTACTGCCTTTTAACTCAATGGGCGTGTTTGACATCTATCTGACTCAGTAAATTTTTTATAATCTGGCACAAAAAACCAGAGACGATATTACGAAAGTATATAAGCATGTTATATTTACTAAAATATTCAGGCAAGTCGCTTATTTTAATAATTAGAGTTTAATGAAAATGATTTGTGCAATTTACCGTAGTACCAAACGTGATCAAACTTATTTATACATCGAAAAAAAGGATGATTTCTCTCGAATTCCGGACGAATTATTACAAAGTTTTGGCGAACCACAATTTTCAATGTTGCTTAATCTCGCGGATAGACAGCGTTTAGCGCATGCTGACATTGAAAAAGTCAAAAAAGCATTAGTTGAACAGGGTTTTTACTTACAAGTTCCACCCCCTGTCGAAAGTATGTTAAATGCTTATTTAGATGAATTAAAAAAATCAGAAAAAACTGAATAAATCATCGAGATAAAAGGAGCATAAATGTTCAAATATTCATTCATCGCTGTGATTGTTTCCGGTTTAATGTTATCTGCGTGTACTCATAGCCAACAAAAATTGGCTGAAAGGCAAATTACTGCACCAGAGGAAAAGGCAGTTGAAACACAAAAAATGCCTCGATGGAAACAAGTGAATGTTGCATCGTTAGAACAAGCGTTTCCTAAAGAAACTCGTACTTCTGCACAATTTCCTGCTTATGTTGAAGCGTTAAAATTGAAAGCAGCTCAATTGGGATATAAACAAGAAACAATAGATTTTGCTTTTTCAGAAGCACATTTTATTGAACGAGTGATTAAATCAGACCGTAATCAACCGGAAAAGAAAATCACACTCGATGTTTATTTACCGCGCATTGTCACCAATGGGCGTTTAAACCAAGGGGCTAAGCTTTATCAAGAGAATCAAGATACCCTAGAACAAATCAGCAAAAAATATGGTGTGCCTGCAAACTATATTGTTGCGTTATGGGGACTTGAGAGTGGCTTTGGTAAGGTGCAAGGCAAAGAAGATGTTGTCTCTGCACTTGCAACGCTTGCGTTTGAAGGCCGTCGAGAAGAACTTTTTGCTCGTCAATTGATGGCAGCATTAGAGATTATTGAAGAAGGACATATCCCTCAAGGACAGCGTCTCAAAGGCTCTTGGGCGGGTGCTATGGGGCAAACTCAGTTTATGCCATCTTCCTTCCTAACTTATGCCGCAGATGGCAATGGTGATGGAAAAATCGATATTTGGAATACTCAAGAAGACGCATTTGCTTCGGCTGCTAACTATTTAGCGACTGAAGGTTGGAAAAGTGGACTTCCTTGGGGAGAACAGGTTACTTTATCGGTAGATTTTAACCAACAGCTTGAAGGCATTAAGACCGAACAGAAAAAAACGGTCGCTCAATGGAAAGCGTTGGGTGTTCAATTACCTGTAAATAGCCAATTGAACGATGCTATGACTGTATGGTTAATCATTCCTGATGATGATTTGCACAGAAGCTATTTAGTAACACAGAACTTCCGTACGATTATGCATTGGAACAGCTCTTACTTTTTTGCCCTCAGCATTGTCACAATGGCTGATGGTGTTGCTAATAAAATAAATTCACTACCTAACGCGAGCTAATCGCGTTTTTATAGTGAAATAAAACACAGCAATTTACCTAAAAGGAACACATTATGTATCAACATCGTGATTGGGAAGGTGCGTTACTTGATTTTCCTGTCAATAAAGTGATTTGCGTTGGCAGTAACTATGCAAATCACATTAAAGAGATGGGGTCCGTTCGCTCAGAAGAGCCTGTGATTTTTATCAAACCAGAAACAGCAATGTGTGATATTCGCCAACCTATTTCTATCCCAAAAGATATGGGAGCGGTTCATCACGAAATTGAATTAGCGGTACTTATCGGTCAGCCACTTAAGCAAGCTAACGAAGATAGGGTTGATCGTGCAATTGCGGGTTTCGGTCTTGGTCTTGATCTCACATTACGTGACTTACAAGGTAAATTGAAAAAAGCAGGGCAACCATGGGAAAAAAGTAAAGCGTTTGATGGCTCTGCACCATTATCAGGTTTTATCCCTGTCAATTCATTTGGCGACCCGCAAAATGCGGATTTAATGTTACGTGTTAATGACGAGATTCGTCAGCAGGGTAACAGTCGTGATATGCTAACCCCTGTTTTACCCCTTATCAGCTATATGTCTCGCTTTTTTACTCTACGTCCTGGTGATGTGATTTTAACGGGGACACCTGAAGGTGTTGGTCCTCTAGAATCAGGCGATATGTTGGTATTAAGTGTTAATGAACATCAGCTGACAACGCGGGTTATTTAATTCGTATTAGATGAGCAATAAGGTAATAACGTAGAGATGACACAGGCTTTTTGGCAGACTAAAACATTAGATGAAATGAGTGATGATGAGTGGGAATCGCTCTGTGACGGGTGTGGACAGTGTTGTTTACACAAGTTAATGGATGACGATACTGATGAGATATATTTTACCAATGTCGCTTGTAATCAGCTAAATATTAAAACTTGCCAATGCAGTAATTATGAAGATCGTTTCCGTTATGAGCCAGATTGTATCAAACTTACACGGTATAATTTACCAACATTTGAGTGGCTACCAATGACATGTGCGTATCGCCTGTTAGCAGAGGGTAAGACGTTACAAAGTTGGCATCCACTTATTGCAGGTAATAAAGCAAAAATGCACCAAGGCAATATTTCCGTAAGATATATTGCGGTACCAGAAACGGAAGTTGAAGATTGGGAAGATCATATTCTTAATCGTCCGAAAGGGCGTGGTTAATTACTTCTTTTCATTAAAAAGCGCCTTTATAGGCGCTTTTTGTTAAAGGAGCTAAGTAATGACAATAGATATTGCTGGGTCAGCTATACTGATTGACATGATGTCAATGATAAAAAATTCCTGATTTGATGCCAATAAGAGAAAAAATATTCATCAAATAATCTTTTTAAGAAAATCTATTGACGAGATGGGAAATATAGTCCATGATTATTCTCATGGTGGGAAATTTGAATTTCACCAACTAAATGAATAAATGCCTCGCTTATGCGGGGCTTTTTGCATTTTAGTGCTGTGAAAATTCCCGCCATATTTTATAGCAAAATTCTGAGTCGTATTCAGTCATTGAAAAGCACATCAATATTAAAATGATGCGCTTTTCTTTATCGTTTATTACCAGAATTCACTAAAAGAGAAGAATGGATTTTCTCTTATCTAAAACATCAAAACTCGCTTCGGCGAGTTTTTTTGTTTCTTCATTTTATAAAAAGGAATTTTATATGAAACGTATTACCCCGATTATTTTATCACTTCTTATGGTTTCAACTAGCTATGCCAATTCAGAGACGATGGTAGGGCCTGATCTTGAAACACAACCATCTGCCGTTGCGCGTGATACTTCAATGCGTGCAATGAATGATGAAAACTGTGGTATTGGTTGTCCATTAGGAGGCAGTGAAACCACAATTCAACGTGATGTTTATACATTAAATAATAATAGCGAAACCAAGTTTGCGGACTGGGTTGCTTATTTAGTGACTAAAGACAGTATTGGTAGTGGTAAAGCACGTAACTGGAAAAAAGACCCAGCTTTAGGTAATGATGAAACCTTATCGCCAACGGATTACAAAAATGCCAATGCCACATTAAAAGTTGACCGTGGTCATCAGGCGCCTTTAGCTTCATTGGCTGCGTTGCCTGGTTGGAATGCACTTAACTATCTTTCGAATATCACACCACAAAAAGCAGATTTAAACCAAGGTGCGTGGGTGCGATTAGAAGATCAAGAGCGTAATTTGGCAAAAGAAGGTCATAAAGTCTTTACAGTTACTGGTCCTATCTATGAAAGAGATATGGGTAAATTGCCAAGTACAGATAAAGATCACACAATTCCAAGTGCTTATTTTAAAGTGGTTTTTCTAAATGATTCACCTGAAAACTCCTCTTATGCAGCGTTTATTATGGATCAACAAACACCGAAAAAAGCAAATTTCTGTGAATTCCAAGTAACTGCGGCAGAAGTGGAAGCACGTACAGGTCTAACACTTTGGAGTCAATTACCTGAAAGCGCTCAAGGTGTGAAATCTCAATCTGGTGAGTTAGTCAAAAAAATGGGATGTACGGTATTAAAATAAGATTTTAAACCGATTTCTTAGTAAGTAATAAAAAAGGTCACTCAATTGAGTGACCTTTATCAATATAGTTAAATGGCTATAATTTAGCGGTTTTCAAGATTAATAAGCTGGTGTCGCTGATTAAAAAACTTCTTATAGGTTAAATAGCAAGCAATAATGGTTGAAATACTGGCTGTTGCCATCAACATAAAAGTCACCATAATTTGATATTTAACAGCTTGTAATGGATCAACACCGGCAAAAATAAGCCCTGACATCATACCCGGTAAACTCACAATACCCACAGTTTTTGCTGCATCAACGGTCGGGATCAATGAAGATTTAATGCTATCTCGAATAATACTCATTGAGGCTAATTTAGGTGTCGCACCAAGGCTTAACATCTCTTGCAATTGCTGTTGTTGATTTTGAAAACGTTGACCCAAATTATTATAACAAAGCCCTGTTGCTATCATCGCATTACCCGCAATCATCCCCGTAATAGGAATAATTTGAATTGGTGTAAAAGCAATAGAACTGGTGAGCAATAAAATAGTTAAAGTTAATAGTGCCCCAGTTGTAATAGCAGTAAATGAGATCAGAAAAATATCTTTAACGTATTTACTTCGCTTTTTGGCATTATGAGCTGCGTTATAGCAGATAAATAACACCATTAAGAAGGTGAGAATAAAATGGTCAACATGGAAAATATAGGTCAAGACATAGCCAACAATTAATAGTTGAATAATGGCTCTTGCTGTACTCCAAATAATATCTTTTTCTAAAGCTAGTTTTTCTTTGCGACTAATAAAAATAGCCACGAGAACTAATAAAAGCGAGAAAATTAGAGATTCATTGCTTATCGTATGTTCGTTCATAATATTATGTTCGCTCATAACAAAAGGATGACTGAGAAAGAAATAAAAAATCAGGCATCATTGTGAGAAGGTAATAAAATCACATCATCAGCGTGTTTTATTTCATTTTGATCGTGAGTAACCCACAACACAGCAAGATTTTGATCTTTAACGTACTGGTGAATAACATCATTCACTTTTGTTTTATTATCTTCATCTAATGCACTTGTTATCTCATCAAGTAATAAGATTTTTGGCATAAATTGCAGATTTCTTATCAGTGAAATACGCTGCTTTTCACCGCCAGAAAGTTCATTAATTCCTTTTTTCATAATGGATTCAGGTAAACAAAAATAATCCAAATCATGTGCTAGTTTCTTATCATCCACTGAGAGTTTTCGTAAGAAATAAGGAAATTTAAGGTTATCGTAAACAGTTTCACCAAATAACATAGGTGTTTGAGTGCAATAAGAAACTTGTTGACGATATTCTTCGGGTGACAACGTTAAATAGTCTTTATTTTCAAAGAAAATTGAACCCTTGGTAGGTGATAATAGAGAAGCGACAATCTTGAGTAAGGTACTTTTACCACAACCTGAAGGGCCTGTGATAAGTTTAAATTCAGAAGGTTGAAGTTCAAAATTGATATCATCGAGGATAGTTTTGTTATCGACTCGATAACTTATTTTATCAAGACGTAAAAGTGCAGTCGTGCTTTCCATTCTTATCCCAAACTTAAAAGAGAGAATAATAATTATTATACAGAATTAACGATATAAAGATCCTGCTTTAAATCAGTTAGTAAGCAAATTTGTTACTATTGAAGTATAGGATAATAAGAATGCGAGCCAATAAAAAAGATAAAATTATTTTGTATATTGAGAGTACCACTGCTGTATATCGCTGATTATTTCATTCGTTAAACGCTCGCCTTGTTCATTATAAAACCCATGATCTAGCTTATTGTATTTAATAAATTTCACATTAGGCTGATTGATATCTTGGCTTAATTGATGAAATGCATCGACATTTACATTAGTGTCATTAAGTGTCTGAATAATTAATACAGGGGTGTGTTGATTACTTTTAATGACTTTGAGTAAATCGATAGTAAAAAATTGTTGCCACCATATTTTACTGTGTTCGCTTATAAATTGTTCATCATCTATTTGATTATTTTTTATTGCGTCAGCAAATTGCTGAAAGCCATTTAGAGCATCTTCAACGTATTCTTTCGGTGTGGTATGGCGGATATTATAAAGAACATCATCAAGAAAAAAACGACCCCCGCCATTTAACGCAATAGCTGCTTTAATATCATTGCGCTTAGTTACCACTAAATGCACCATCGTGGCGCCTTCACTTCCACCAATTAAAATAATATTCGGATACTGTGAGGATAATTTATCTAACACAGCTTCATAATCTTCGATTCGTTGCTTGGGATTATCATGACGCTTATAGATTTTAGGACAATCAACACGTTCACCATCATATTGTGAATAAGGTAATAGGGCGGTAATACCGTATTTTTCCACCATGAGAACATCACTATTTGGTAACCACTGACCAAAGGTTTCTTGGATAAACATGTTATTTTTAATGCTGTTACAGTCAGAGCCTTGCATTAATACTAATAGAGTTTGGTTTTTTTCAGCTCGTTTATCCAAGTAATAGCTAATTTCACTACCATCTTTCCGTGGGAGTAGATGTGTCGATATTTTTGCATAACTTGCAAAAGAAGGAAGCAAAAAAGTAGAGAGTAAAAATAGAAGTGAAATGCGCATGATCACCTTATTTGTTTTTGTAGGGAGGTAATACGAAATTTTATTTTAATAATAAGTAAACAGCTAATTTAGTGAATTATTGTACAGAAACAAGTGATGAAAAATTTATCGCACAGATAGTCACTATGAAATTAATCTGCTCTTAATAAAATAGCCTGAAAATTCAAGCTATTTGAGGATCATCAATGGATGGGAACGAAATAATCAATCTCTAAGGTTTTTGGTAATTCCATTAAATCAACATCAGTTTCTATACTGACATACCTTTCAATATCAGCGCCTAAGCGACGACATAAACCTAATGCAGGTAGCGTATAAAAATAAATTTTCATCGCAAACTGCTTATATTCTTCTAATGTTCCCTTAAATTGAAATCGGACATAACGTCCTCCTTCTATCACTCTTTTTCTAAAACCACTGGTTTTTGTAAAATGATCTAAGTTATTCAAGCCAATTTCATAATCAATTTGGATTTTATTTTTACGTAAAGTATTGGGTTGGTATGAGATAAGCACCGTACTTTCCGTAAAATTTTTATCAGTATACAGTAAAAAATCATTCCAAAATTGATGACGAATATCTTCATGTAATTTGCCAATATCTTCTATAGAGCAAAAATATTGATATTGCATGCCGTAAACATAACTGTCTGGTAATTCCATAATCTTAGGAATAGGTAAATCAATAACATCAAAATTAATGGGGGGCTGGAAATTATTACCACAAAGATTATCAAGTTTACGATATTCCGTTGGTGTAACACCAAATGTTGCTTTAAAGCGACGAGTAAATGACTGTTGAGAATCAAATTGATAACGCAATGCAACAGTGAGAATAGGTAACTTTGTTAACCGTAACTCTGTTGCAGCTTTTGTTAAACGTCTTCCTCGAATATACGAAGCAAGCGTTAAACCCGTTGCTTGTTTAAATACACGTTGTAAGTGCCACTTTGTGTAACCTGATTTAATTGCCACATCATCAAGTAACAACGGTTTTTCCAGATTCACCTCAATCCAGAGAAGGAGTTCTTTGATAATTTCTATATTAAATGAGGATAAGGTATTGGAGGGGATAAGCCCATTGTACTGAGATGACATGATGATTTCCTGAAAATATTTTGTTCAGTTTACACGAAACTGATACCCATATATTATTACATACTTATGGTATGTTTTAAGGGTTTTATCATGAAAATAAAATCACGGCAACAAGAGAATTCAGAGCAAACGCGCTCTGCGTTACGTGAAGCTGCACAAGAACTATTTATAAATCAAAACTATTGTGATGTTTCTGTTGATGAAATATCACGTCACGCAAGAGTAACGAAAGGGGCGTTTTATCACCACTTTAGTAATAAGAAAGCCTTATTAAAAGAGTGCTATCTTTTTCAGGTTGATAAGGTTGTTGAAAAACTGGTTCAAATTCCTACCTATGATGATCAATGGCAAGAGTTAGAGGCTATTTTTAGTTTCTGTGTTGATCATATTTATCAACATAAAGATAAGCTTATTCCCCTACAAGAAATAATTTCCGTTTTAGGTTGGAAGGAATGGGATGAAATTGATTCACAAATTCTTATTCCTCGAATAAAAAAATGTGTAGATACGCTTTATGATAAACAAGAAATTTGTACCTATTCTCCTGATATTGTCGTTAATTTAATTTATGGATTTGTTACGCATATTGCGATTAATTTAAAAAATGAAACTACATTACCTGAAAATGCTTGTAAGGATTTTAAAACGATATTTTCTGATTTTTTAATGGGAATGAAACAATCTTCAATAAATGTGAAAGACCATAAATAGCACAAAAATAATGATAGGTGTGATGTACATTGGGTAAAAATAAATAGAGTAAAGGATCAGAATATTATGACAATAGAAGTGCCTAAGAGTCATTTCACCGCAACGGGCATTGTATTCAATGAACAGGGCAAATTCCTTCTCCATTTACACTCTAAAATAGGTTGTTGGTTACCACCTGGTGGTCATATAGAAGAAAATGAAGAGCCACAAGATGCAGTATTAAGAGAAATAGAAGAAGAAACAGGCTTACTGTGTGAGTGTCTTTGCTATCAACCTGAATTTAGCCTTAACCTCAATAACAATGATGTTATTGAGCTTGTAAAACCTCTCGCCATTTTAAAAGAACCCATCCACGATAAAAAACAAGGATTTCATTATCACATTGATATGATTTACCTTTGCAAGCCGCTAAAAAATAGCCGATTAACAAATAATTCTTTCCAATGGCTTTCTTTGGAAGAAGTTAGAAAAATAGAAACCCCATTAAATGTGATAAGACTTATTGAACTAACTGAAAAACTATTAATAGAAAAAATTATTTAAATTTCTTAATAAAGCTAAATTACTCATAATAAATAAACAATAAAAGCGGTTTTTAGAAACTGCTTTATTTTTATTGGAAATAAAACACTTTTAAAACTCACTGTAAATTAATCTCAGAATTAAATTAATTAATGTTAATAGGTAAATATACCTATTAAAACTTAATATGAAAATATATAAATAAAATCAAAAAAACTAAAATATAATTAATAAATTATCTTTTTCTGAGTAAAATCACCTTCATTGCGGGATATTATATAGTTAATTTGTATCTTGGTGGCTAAAACAATCGTTTATTTCATAAATGAAAAATGATTTTCACTATACTCTAAAGTTTTCTCTCATTATTACCGACATTATAAACAAAGGTAGATCCTACGTGCCTTTATATTCTAATGAATAAATCTTAGCCTTATTTTATTGACACTAGGGAATATGCTCTTTATCAGAGAAAGAGTGCATTCTGATATCTTACAAATGTACAGATAACAAACTCTGTATATTTTGATGGAATATGACCATGTTTAAAAATATCAGTATAGAAAAGACCGTTAAGGTCATGCTGGCCATTTTGTTTGCGTTGATTATGAGCATTATTTATTTTAGTTATGATGCTTCCACTCGCTCCTACAATAATTTCGTTTCATCAAATAGCCTCAGTCAGCAAATGTTACTTATGGGCAAAGCGCGATATCAAATGGCGGTGATCAGGGCAAATATTAATGGGTTAGATGGACAATTACGCGTTAATGAAAAACCCTCAGCAAAATACTTTCACCAAACTGCGGAATATATTGAAATAACGCGTGAAGAGATCCATCGTTGGTCAGATACGGAAAAACTTACCCAAGAAGGGCGAGAATTAGCCGATGATATGATAAAGCGTTTTGATGAACTGCTGGATATCTTCACTGGCGCACTAGATAAACTGCGTAAAGGTGAGCTAACAACACACTCTGCCAGTGTTAAAATGGATGAGCTAAATGATATTACTATGCAATATTATGCTGTTGCTAATGGCATTGAGAATAGCTATATCGATATTGCAAAAACATCCCAAGAACGCTTGATGTTGGTGTCGATTTCTATTGGCACTGTCGTTATTCTCTTATTTATCTTTATATTACGTTGGTTCTCTCATACGTTTATTGGCAATATTAAAATCTTAATCAACATATTTAGTAAGATGAGCCAAGGCGATTTAAGTATGCGTGTAGAGAATCATGGTACTAATGAATTTGGTCAGTTATTCAATGAAATGAATAAGATGAAAAATTCATTAAGCCATATGATCGCATCTGTCAAAAATGCAGTGAATACCATCAGTGTAAGTGCAAGTGAAATTGCGACAGGAAATACTGATTTATCTTCCCGTACTGAGGAGCAGGCTAGTGCATTACAAGAAACTGTTGCGAGCATGGAGCAAATTAAAACAACAGTTGAGAAAAATGCGGATAACTCGCGTGAAGCTAGCAAATTAGCACTAACAGCAACGGCATCTGCTCAAAATGGCGAAAATGTGATGGATAGCGTGGTAGAGACCATGTCTTCAATCTCTGAAAGTGCGAAAAAAATTGCAGATATCAATGACATTATTAACAGCATAGCCAATCAAACGAATATTTTGTCACTGAATGCGGCAGTTGAAGCAGCAAGAGCAGGTGAGCAAGGTAGAGGATTTACCGTTGTTGCGTCTGAAGTGCGCAGTTTAGCTAGCCGCAGTGCCGAAGCTGCAAAAGAGATCAATGAGTTGATTACGCACTCTGTTAATAAAGTGCATGTTGGTTCGCAACAGGTTGCTCAAGCTGGACGTTCAATGTCAGAGATCGTTACAACCATTAATCAGGTAAATGACTTTATGCAACAGATTGCCCTTGCTTCTAATGAACAAAGCATGGGTATTAACCAAATCGCGTTGGCCGTCAGTGAAATGGATACCGTTACTCAGCAAAATGCAGCATTGGTTGAAGAATCAGCAGCTATCACAGCAAATATGGATGATGAAGCTCATCAATTAGCTAAATTGGTTTCACAATTTACAGTAGATGAAGAGAACGAAATTCTTTCACGTTTTGATTCAACACAATCAACAGAAGTTATCGACACTCAAGGAAAATAAGTGTCGTATCGATGATAAATAAAATAAGCCCCCTTGGCTAATCTATGGCGAAGGGGGCTTTTTATTACATTTATTCTTAATGCCTAGAATTAAGCTTTGATCTGATTAACGCACTCATTACCTGAAGCAATTTCTTTAATATTGTGCAGAGTTGTTTCACTAATACTGATTAAGGCTTCTTCTGTTAAAAATGCTTGATGCCCAGTAAATAACACGTTATGGCAAGAAGAAAGACGACGGAAAATATCATCCTGAATAACGTCATTTGATTTATCTTCAAAGAAAAGATCGCGTTCATTTTCATAAACGTCCATTCCCAGTGCACCAATTTTACCTTGTTTCAATGCATTAATCGCAGCCGCAGAGTCAATCAATGCACCGCGACTGGTGTTAATAATCATCACACCATCTTTCATCTGTGAAAAAGCAGTTTCATTCAATAGATGATGATTATCTGCGGTTAATGGGCAATGTAATGAAATTACATGGGAGTTTGCGTAAATCGTCGCCAAATCAACATATTCGGCACCTAAATCAAGTACAGCTTGGTTTGGGTAAGGATCATAGGCAAGTAACTTCATGCCAAAACCCTTTAATATGCGTAATGTTGCTAATCCTATTTTACCTGTACCAATAATACCGGCAGTACGATTATGCATATTAAAGCCAGTTAAGCCTTCTAATGAGAAGTTAGCATCACGAGTACGTTGATAAGCTCTGTGTATACGACGATTAAGTGACAGCATCATACCAACAGCATGTTCTGCAATAGCCTCTGGTGAGTAAGCAGGAACACGAACAACAGTAATGCCTAATTCAGCGGCGGCTTCTAAGTCAACATTATTAAAGCCCGCACAACGTAATGCGAGAATACGTATATTAAGGCTAGCAAGTTCTTGTAAAACCGCACGATTTGCATCGTCATTGACGAAAATACAGACAGCATCAGCGCCAACGGCATTTTTTGCAGTTTGTTCTGTTAAATTAAAATCGAAATATTCAATATCATAATGATATCCATTATGTTGATTGACCCATTCCATGTGCTTACGATCATAATGTTTAGTACTATAGGAAACGATTTTCATCCAGTCTTCTCTACTCTCGATTAAATTTTTATTCAGAGGCTGGAAAAACAAGAATTATCCAGCCCCAATATGAAAGAAATTAATACTATCATTATAAACAATTTAGCGAGGTAAGTGGATGATTCAGGTTTGTTTAAAAGGAATATAATGTGTTGTTAAGAAAAACAATCAAATGGACAGGGACGATACTACTAGGCGCCGGCCTAATAGGCACTGCTTTATGGGTGTCTATTCCTCGTTGGTTACCTGTTGTTGCTCATTATTACTTACCTGAAGGTGTAACTCTTTCTTTATCACAGCCCAAATTACAGCGTATGGGTGTTTCAATTGAAAACGTCGTATTAAAGACAGAGAGCTGCACTTTAGCTAATCTTGATAACTTTGTTTTCTCTTATCAAAAAGAACAGATTGATAAACTGCAATTTAATAGCCAGCAACTTGCCATTGATGAACAATGTTTTTCAATGATGCCTGTAAGTAAGCAAGAAGAAACTGCAACCGTTCCTCTTGAGATAAATTCACTACTGACTTCAATACCTCATTTATTTGTCAACATCGAAAATGTACTCTTAAAAGAAAATGCGCGTTATCAAGGTTCTTTGCAATTAAGAACACAAAATAATGGAAGATTAATGACTTACCAAGGAGAAAATGTACAACTTGGTATTTTTATTAGAGATAACCAATGGCTTGATATTAAACGGTTCAAAGTGAATTTGCCTGATAACAATAACATTGAACTTGCTGCTGAAATAGCGCTTCCTCTTGATGTTGCTTCATTACCAGAAAAAGGAACCATTGATGCGACACTATTGACGTCTCACTACGCTCACCCATTGGTTATTATTCTTGAATGGGTAGGAAAATCTGGCGCGATTTCGCTTGCTGAACAAGGTGGTGGCCATGCATTGGCTTTATTACCTTGGAAAGTGACACCCGAAAATATAGTGATTGAACAAGGTCGTTGGGAATGGTTTGGATTGGATCAACCTTTGCGAGGCGGTGTAAATATTAATATCGCTCAATGGCAAAAAGGATTGGCGGATTTAAGACTAACTGCACGATTAAACGTGATGACAGAAGGCAAAGCGGGAAAAGGGAATTTAGTAATATCGATCCCTGAAACCGCAGTAAATTGGTTAGATGCACAAATCCCTATTCAAATCACTGGTATTGTTAATAAAGAATTAATGCAAGCCAGTGCGCAATTACCTGTTAAAGTCACTGGCATGTTGACCGATCCTACTGTTGAATTTCAATCTGGCTCTTTGTTTCGTTTTAAAGGACCACTCACTGAAACGCTTACCATCACAGATGCTCGTTTACCTTTAGCTGGAACCACACTTTCATCAAATGGTTTTAATGGTCGTTTAAATGCGATAGTCGTTGCCCAAGATAGCATTTGGGGGGATTACCGTATTCATTTTCAAGGTAAGGCGATTGATTTTTTACCTGACAATGGGACTTGGCAATGGCGCTATTGGGGAGAAGGGGATTTATTACCTTTAAAAGCACGTTGGGATATCGCAGGAACAGGGTACTGGGCTGATAAAGTGGTTAGTTTTGAGAAACTCAATACAGGTTTTGATGTTTTAAAATATCAAAATACTACGATGACTGCTCCTCGATTATCTTTAGAAAGTCCGTTTCGTTGGGTAAGAGATGATAAAAAGCCTGTATTTAATGGAAAACTAAAATTAGCGAGTCAACGTATTGATTTTCCTGCTGGTGGTTTTTTAGATAAGGCCGATTTTATTGCCACAGTTAATGGTGATTCCCCTTTTAATTTTAATGTAAAAGGCGAATTAAGTGCTAAACCCAATATAGGACCTATTGCAATAAATACGCGTTGGGATGGCGCAAGATTAAGAGGTCAAATGCGTTGGCCTTCACAACCTATTAATGTTTTTCAATCGCTCTTGCCTGAAGATTTAGGGATCACTCTTGATAAAGGTGAACTCTACACACAAGCAGATTTTTCTATTGCACCAGAACAAGGATTAATAGCAGGAGGGCATCTTGTTGTTAAACAAGGTGGAATGTGGCTTAAAGATGGTGTTTTAGAAGGTTTAGATTTTATTTTGCCTTGGCGTTTAAATGGCGACGAATGGCAATTAGGTGTTAAACAGCCTGTCCAGTTACGGATAAAGCGTGTTAATAATCTTTTTGACATGACGGATATTACGGCTGATCTTCAAGGTTTTTACCCTGCAACAGAAAATAAACCGTTAGTTCTATCTAATGTGAATGTTGCTATGCTTGATGGAACCATTTCATTGGCAAAACTCACAATTCCACAACATGATGCAGCGATTATTTCTCTTGATAACATTCAATTAAGTCATCTTTTTACTTTGTTAAAAGTGACGCAGTTTGCGGCATCAGGTAAAGTTAGTGGTGAATTTCCGTTTTTTATTAATAATAACCAATGGATTATTAAAGATGGTTGGCTGGCTAATTCATCTTATTTAACGTTAAGACTTGATAAGGATTTTGTGGATTCTATTGATGAAAATAATATGTCTGCGGGCGTTGCTATGGCATGGTTACGCTATTTAGAGATCAGCCGTTCTTGGACTCGCGTTAATTTAAGTAATTTGGGTGAGTTGGTATTAGAAGCAGAAATCAATGGAACGAATCCTCTAGAAGATAAACGTCGACAAGTTAATTTAAATTATCGACATGAAGAAAATGTCTTCCAATTATGGCGAAGTTTACGATTTGGTTCACAATTGGAAGAGTGGTTAGAAAAGAGCTTATCAGATTTAGGGAGTGAGTCAGAGTGAAACCATTATTCTTAAGAAAACTATTCTTACTAACAGCTTTGATGATGGGAATATCAGCATTAACAGGATGTATTCGGTTAGAAGTCGCCACACCGGATAAGCCCATTAACATTAATATGAATGTAAAAATTGAACATGAAATTAATGTAAAAATAGACCGACAAGTTGAAGATCTCTTAAAAAATAACAGCGCCATTTTTTAAAGGATAAATGATGAATTATAAAAAATATTTCTTAAGTTTTGCGCTAATGATAGCTTTAGGCAGTGCAAATGCCATAGCATTAACGCTTGATGAAGCAAGATCACAAGGATTAGTAGGGGAAACCTTTAGTGGTTATATTGAGCTTGTGCAAACTAATAACAAGCAGGCTCAACAACTTGCTGATGAAATAAATCAAGCAAGAAAAGCAAAATATGCTGAAATTGCTAAAACTAACCAAGTAACACCTGATTCTGTTGCTCGACTAGCAGGTGAAAAATTAGTCGCAAGAGCTAATGAAGGTGAATTTGTAAAGGGGATTAATGGAAAATGGGTAAAGAAGTAGCTAAATCTTAAATACAGACTTAACCTCATTTTATTTTTAAAGCACGATATATTATAATTTCTATCGTGCTTTTTTGTAGCTAATTTTTATGACTAATTAATCATTACCACTAAAATTAACAATATCGTCATTGATCATGACAATGAAATTAATGTTTGAGCGTATATAACCGGATGCAGGAGGCATATTATCTTTTTTAACATAGTTAACTAAAAAATAAAATTCAGCTTCTCCATCAGTCAGTTCTTCAGTAAATTCGCTCTTTTTATTAAGATTGATGGGTCTTTCTTCCTCATTGTACAATAATTGAAAAGCAATATTATTACTTGCATCGGGAGCACTAATCATATTTTTCAAGTAACCTGTTGTATTATCAATACTCGTATTTTCAATTTTTAAGCGAATATTCCCATTACTCTTAGAACAATCTTTTATATTAATAAGAATAATGTGAGGATCAATATTCGCTAATTCTCCTTTCTCATATGAAGAAAAGTCATTTCTGTTAATAGAAAATCTATCACTTGTATTTTCATAAATATGATCTATATCACAGCTTAGAGGAATATCGTGATCACCACGTCTTGGTATTGATGAAAATGAAAATGATGAATAGAGTAAAATTATAATTAAATAGAAGAAATATTTTTTATTTTTCATATTTAGTACTTTTTTTTTTGAATTAAAGACAATTAACTTCTTTTTTTATCAGGTTTTTTTTCTTTTCATCGGAACTCAAATTATAATTAAATTGACACTGTTTATCTTCTCCCCATTTTACTTTTATTAATCCATGATCAGGAATACCAGAAAGAAAAATAACATTATTTTCTGTCACCAATCCTTGGGAAATAATGTTATCCTCTTTATCTAGTACGGTAACTGTTGAAGCAAAAGGAAGTGGGGTTATTGATTTGAAAATAATACGATAACCTGTTTTCATTGGAAAAGTAATTTTAGATATTGCACCTAATGTAGGAATAATACTCTTGCTGTAATATTCGGTTTCAACGGATTGGGGGAGTGTAGTCGCATTTAGTTTGATTTTATTTATTCGATAAGGCGTGATGTTATTTAAAATTAGGTTACCAAAGATATCTGTTTCTAAATTAGATGAAAATGATGTTTTAATACCAGTAATACCCTGTGTACTCACTAATGCAAAGGTTTTTCCTAAACGGGGTGTCAGAGTAATACCTTCGGAATGAAGTACTAATGCACCATTAATTGAAAAATTAAGATTGTAATTATTCTCTGATTTATTTCCAGAGAAACTATAAGATTGATAATTATTTTGATAGCGTGTATTAGCAGAAAATTGATTATATTTTCTTTTAGGATGATGTGTATGTTGATAGTTTATTGAATATCCTAAATTATTATTAAGCAATGCTCCTCCTAGATTTGTACTATTTGTATAACGTTTATTATTGACTTGATAGCTTGTTTGATTGTTCATCCAATGATGATGTTCAATATTACCTATAGGAATATGAAAATTAAATGAAAAATAATGATCCGAAAAATATTTCTCTGTTTTGAAATCATACTTTAAATGATAATTTACCCTATTAAATGAGGATGAAAAGGATGCTCCAATTTCAAATTCTTTCGATGAATCATGGTATGTTTTACCGTGGTAATGCAAAGAGAAGTAGCCTAACTCATTAATATTTTGAGATAAAGATAGTGAATGGTTTTTTTTAATGTTGTTTTTTGATAATGAATTACCTAAATAATGATAGAAAGACATTCCCGAAGTAAAGTGAGTTTGTGTCATGGGAATACTTTTCTGATAACGAAATTGATATTTAATTTTATTATTGTTATTTTTTTCATAACTTATATTTGTCGCTAAACCACCTAAAATACCTAAATCTAGAGATAGTCCAGATAAATAGGTTTGTCTTTTATTATGTTTTTTTATTGCACTGTAAGAAGTGATTTTTTGGCTTAGACCATATGAAAATTCGCCTAAAAGAAAAAGAGATTTTTTGTTATTTGGATGATCAGATAATGTGCCTGAGATGATATTATATTGATAACTTCCTTTATTTAATTGATTCGGTAATGATGCAAAATAGTGTGTCGAAATTTTTACTCTTCCATCTGCTTCTTTGATCTCCAAAGTGAGTTTTTCACTTCCTATTGAAGGTAATGAATTTAAAAGAAAGGGGCCAGGAGGAACCGTTGTTTCATAGATGATCTTATCACCCTGCTTTATGATAATTTGAGCTTGTGTATCAGCAATACCTTCAATAATCGGGCTATTAGCATAAAGACTTTTGTTCGAAATTAAATTATTGGATATTAATTGAAAGCCAATAATTTTATCATTTGATAATATTCGTGTCGTAGGTGAAAATTTACCTCCATAAAAAAGAGAAGAAAAAGAATTAATTTGTCGATAGGTGTAAATTGATGAAAGCTTAGATTGATAACGATCTTTATTCCAATTAAATCCACTTTGACTACGTACACGCCAAGCTCCCATGTTAATACCTGAGTGTAAATTAAGTTTTTGCTCAGTCGATTTTTTTTGGTGATATTTAATCCAATAGGAATATTGAGTGAATAATGCGGTAATTCCGTCATCCCAATCTTGTTCATTGATGACATAGTCTGTTTTTTTTATTAATGCTTTTTGCGGAATGATTAAATTTAATTTTTGATTGGAAAATTGGTATTTAAAATCTATCGAATAATTGCTTAAAGGAGTTATTTCCTGATTTTCTTTTGTTATTTTATAAAAATAAGTATCAATACCAAGAGAAGTTAAATCATTGATAGAAAGACAAGGAGTTAACTTGTTATCTACATTTTTAAAATAAAGGAGCTTTGCCATTTTCTTTCTATTATTAATATGAATAATCGAATGATAAAACCCTTCAGGTTTTTTATCTTCAAGAAGTAGTTTAATCGTTTCATCATTAATATTAGAAAATGAATTAGAATAAAGAGAGAGGAAATTATTCTGAGCGATAGCATCTTTGGTGCAAATAATTATAAAAATAAAGAAAGTGAACTCCATTTTTTTATATTTAATCTTCATTTATTATGGCCTTATCTGTTGCATTTATTTCCACGCCATATTGATTAATTGTTTTCCATTTAATTAATCCATCTTCTTTAATTATATTTTTTGTATTGTATTTTTTTAATGGAGGTATGGTTTTGCTTTTATTCATCAGTAGTACACCATTGTAACTAACATTAAGCAAAGTAATAAAGTAGGGTGTGGGATTGTTTATAATAAATTCATTATTTTTATTTTTTAAAAACTCAATTCTTTTATAAGCATCTTTTGCACCTTTTTCTATTGATATTGGTCTATATATTAAATTATAGACAGAATTCATTGATATATGTAATAAATTTCTATTTTCATCTGAATTAGATAGCAATGGTATTCTCTTAATGTTTATTTTATATAGTGTTTCTTGATCCTTTTTTTCTATCTCATCTGTTTTAAAAATTTTTAAAGAATAGTTTTCATTTTTTTCTATTTTAAAAAGTGGGGGGGTGATAATAAAAGGTAATTCAGTATCATTATTTTCATCATAATGCGAAATCCAGCTTTGTATAAAATAATCATTAGTTGTGTTATTTTTTATTTCAATAATCTCCTGACCCTTGCTTTCAATGAAAATAAATTTATCCTTATTTATTTCTATTGATGCGTAACCATAAGTAGGGATGATTATAAATAGAGATAGTGTGGTGGTTATTATTTTTTTAATCATTTTCTATTGTTATATAGTAATATTATATTATTATTTATAAATAAGGAATGTTAAAACAAAGCTGGATAACCAGCTTTGTTTACTTTTTGAATTTTAATTTAGGTCTTCAATATCAGAATAAATAACATCAAAACTTAAGCTAGCCGTTACTTGGCCAGGTGTTGCGCTTGCATTGTCTGGTTTTTTATAATTGGCTAGAAATTCATAACTTGCCGTATTATCATCACCATCAATATTTACTTTAAATGCTGGATTTTCTGCTATTGATAAGTCTATTTCATTTCCATCTGCATTTAAAATAGCAACAGATACATTACTACCATCTTTTGCTGTATTTTTTAATATACTTTCTCCATTATTTTTAACTCTTAATTTTATATTCTGAAGGCCATCAGAACAATTTGTAAAATTAATGTTAATTGGTAGTGCGTCCACGTTTGCCAAATGGGTATCTGCAAAATTATTTGCTTGAACGTCATGTAATTTAATTGGTGCTATATTTTGTAACTCACAGCGAAGATTTGGTGTTACTAAGCCACTAATTTCAACTGAACCTATACCATTTTCTACATATTCAACTGCATTTGATTGGGTCGATAAAAAACTTGTAGATAAAATGAGCATTGAGAGTAAATTCTTTTTCATTTAAAATTCCATTTATTGAATTAATAAAATTATTTAATAATCTTCTTATCTCTAGAAGCAAAAAAATATTATTAATTTATCTTTTTAAAATCAAATTTAATTCAATCCTATATATCTATTTTTAGCGTGAATAATAGAATAAATTCTTTTTTTAAAACTAATTCTTAAATTATATTTTTAATAAATCAGGTTATTTCGGAATTATCTTCTTTTAAGGTTTTTTAGTTATAACTCAATAAGGTCTTTTTTATAAAAAATTAAGTGATATTGATATATCTTTAATATTTAGATATAAAAAAAGCACCTAGTTAGGTGCTTTTATAAAAAGATAAAATTAATTATTTTGCGGTGATATTTTTTGTACTAATTACAGTATCAATTTCTTTTTGTGCTTGCAGATGAGATTGCTGTGCATATTCTTCACCAAATGCAGTACCCTCAGCCATAATAAATTGTACGTCATTGATACCGATAAAAGCTAAAAACTGTGTAAGGAATGGAACAATCAAATCAGAAGGCTTATCTTTATGAACACCACCACGACTGGTTAATACAACAGCTTGTTTGTTTTCGAGTAAACCAACAGCACCCGCTTCTGTATAAGTAAATGTTTCGCCTGCGCGAGCAATAAAATCGATATAATGTTTTAATTGCGCTGAAATTGAGAAGTTATACATTGGTGCAGCAATCACAATCATATCGTGTGCTTTTAATTCATTAATCAGTTCATCTGATAAAGCTCTAGCTGATTTTTGCTCATCAGAGAGTATGGAAACATCTTTGCCAAAGGCAAATAAGGTGGCTTGATCTAGAGCTGGTATAGGATCTTTAGCGAGATCACGTACAGTAATCAGGTCGTCTTTATGGTTTTTTTGCCAATTTTCAATTAAGTAATCGGTCATTTTATTACTGTGTGAATAGCTATCTAAAATGCTGGATTTCAGTACAAGGATCTTTTTCATTATTTTCTCGTGGTCTATAAAATGTTCTATTTATTTAAATTTATTGGTTAATAGTAGTTTACCCAATCTTTAAAATATCACATCACAATCCTTTGAATATGCTATTCAAAATTATTGATTATATGAAATCATATACTAAGAAATTTAATCAAGCCTTTATGTGCAAATAGCCTGTTGTGATATTATGAACTCAATAGTTTTGATTAGAATAACCTCAAAAAGGATAATAAAAGGTGACATTATCATCTGCCACGCTCTATCAAGAAATAGAGCAATTATCGTTGCGGGAGCAGCAGCGATTAAGAAAACGTCTACGTGGCGTCGCTAAAATTAATAATGAAGAGTCTAAACAAGCGGTATTAAGTGCAATTAAAGAAGATATTAATACGGCACAACAGATGATAATTCGCCGTCGTGCTAATTGTCCTGAAATTACTTACCCAGAAAACCTGCCTGTTAGTCAAAAGAAAGATGCTATTTATAATGCAATAAAAGATAACCAAGTCGTTATTATTGCAGGGGAAACTGGCTCTGGTAAAACAACACAGATCCCTAAAATTTGTCTTGAATTAGGACGAGGGATCAAGGGGTTTATTGGACATACTCAGCCTCGTCGTTTAGCTGCACGTTCAGTAGCTGAACGTATCGCTCATGAATTAAAAAGTACGTTAGGCGGATCTGTAGGTTATAAGGTTCGCTTTAGTGATCATGTTGGCGATAATACCCTCGTTAAGCTAATGACAGATGGTATTTTATTGGCGGAATTACAGCAAGATAAGCTGTTACTACAATATGACACTATCATTATTGATGAAGCCCATGAACGTAGTTTAAATATCGACTTTATTCTTGGCTATTTAAAGCAGTTATTACCTAAGCGCCCTGATTTAAAAATCATTATTACTTCTGCAACCATCGATCCTGAACGTTTTTCCAAGCATTTCAATCAAGCACCGATTATTGAAGTATCTGGTCGAACTTATCCTGTTGAAGTGAGATATCGTCCTATTGGTGGTGACGAACTTGACAGTGATAAGGATATGACCGATGGCATTGTTGATGCTATTGATGAATTAAGCAGAGAAAGTGCGGGTGATATTCTTATTTTTATGAGCGGTGAGCGAGAAATTCGTGACACTGCTGATGCGCTGAATAAATTACAACTTCGCCATACTGAAGTATTGCCTTTATTTGCCCGTTTATCTAACAGTGAACAAAACCGAATTTTTCATCCTCATAATGGCAGGCGCATTATTTTAGCCACTAACGTTGCCGAAACTTCATTAACTGTGCCAGGTATTAAGTACGTTATTGATACCGGTTTTGCGCGTGTTAGTCGTTATAGTTATCGCACTAAAGTACAACGACTTCCAATAGAGCCTATTTCTCAAGCTTCAGCAAATCAGAGAAAAGGGCGTTGTGGTCGTGTTTCTGATGGTATTTGTATTCGTCTTTATTCAGAAGATGATTTTATTTCTCGTTCTGAATTTACTGATCCAGAAATATTAAGAACTAACCTTGCATCTGTTATTTTGCAAATGACGTCGATAGGATTAGGTGATATTAGTGCTTTCCCATTTGTACAGCCACCTGATAAACGCAATATTCAGGATGGTGTCCGTTTATTAGAAGAACTAGGCGCGTTACAAGACGAAACCGACCACAATGGTGCTTATCGTTTAACCCCAATGGGGAAACAACTTGCACAACTTCCTATTGATCCTCGTTTGGCGAGAATGGTACTTGAAGCACGTAAATATGGTGCAGTAAAAGAGTTGATGGTTATTACATCCGCACTTTCAATTCAAGATCCTCGTGAAAGACCGATGGATAAACAGCAAGCTTCTGATGAAAAACATCGACGCTTCCAAGATAAAGATTCTGATTTTTTGTCTTTTTTAAATATGTGGGATTATTTAAAAACTCAACAAAAAGAGTTGAGCCATTCCCAATTTAGAAAGCTATGTCGCCAAGAATTTTTAAACTTTATGCGTGTTCGAGAATGGCAAGATGTTTATACGCAATTGCGACAAGTTGTTAAAGAATTAGGTTTTCCTGTTAATAGCGAACCCGCTGATTTTAGAAGTATTCACGTTGCTCTACTCAGTGGCTTGTTGTCACATATTGGTCAAAAAGATGCCGATAAACAAGAATTTACAGGTGCGAGAAATGCTCGTTTTTCTATTTATCCTGGCTCTGGTTTATTTAAAAAACCACCAAAATGGACAATGGTGGCAGAGTTAGTCGAGACGTCTCGTTTATGGGGACGAATCGCAGCGCGCGTTGAACCTGAATGGATTGAACCTATCGCCGAACATCTAGTGAAACATCACTATAGCGAACCACATTGGTCAAAAGCGCAAGGCGCTGTAATGGCTAATGAAAAAGTTACGTTATATGGTTTACCTATTGTTGCCTCTCGACCTATTAATTATAGCCAAATTGATCCGTTATTATGTCGTGAGCTATTTATCCGCCATGCGTTAGTAGAAGGTGATTGGCAAACTCGTCATGCATTCTTCCGTGAAAATTTAAAATTACGGACTGAAGTGGAAGAGTTAGAGCATAAATCTCGTCGTCGTGACATTCTTGTCGATGATGAAACAATGTTTACTTTCTACGATCAGCGAATACCACAAGACGTTGTTTCATCACGTCATTTTGATAAATGGTGGAAAGAAGCACAAAAAGCATCACCTGATCTGCTTAACTTTGAAAAAAGTATGCTTATCAAGGATGATGCCAAACGTGTTAGCGCACTAGATTATCCAAATTATTGGCATCAAGATAATTTAAAATTACGCTTAACTTATCAATTTGAACCGGGTACAGCGGCTGATGGTGTCACTGTTCATATTCCATTACCGATTTTAAATCAGGTAAAAGACGAAGGTTTTGATTGGCAAATTCCAGGTATTCGTCATGAATTGATAGTGGCCTTAATTAAGTCATTACCAAAGCCTATCCGTCGTAATTTTGTACCAGCACCTAATTATGCTTCTGCTTTTTTAGAACGTGTTCCTCAAGTTGAAGGCGGCTTACTCGATAAACTCGAAAACGAATTACGCCGAATGACAGGAGTGACCGTTGATAGAGAGAGTTGGCAACTTGATCAAGTTGCTGATCACTTAAAAATGACATTCCGTGTTGTTGGCGATAAAAATAAAACGCTGGCAGAAAGTAAAGATCTCAATAAATTAAAAGAGAACTTAAAGGAAAAAGTGCAAGAAACATTATCAGCAGTAGCTGATGATGGTATCGAACAACAAGATTTACATATTTGGAGTTTTGGTGATTTGCCTCAGCGTTATGAGCAAAAACGGGGTGGCTATTCAGTGAAAGCTTATCCAGCACTCGTTGATGAAAAAAACAGTGTGGGTATTAAGCTTTTTGAAACAGAATCTGAACAGCAAGCTTCAATGTGGGAAGGAGTAAGACGACTATTATTATTAAATATTCCGTCACCGATAAAATACCTACATGAGAAATTACCAAATAAAGCAAAACTTGGTCTTTACTTTAACCCTTATGGCAAAGTGTTAGAGTTGATTGATGATTGTATTGCTTGTGGTGTTGATAAACTAATGGCGTCTTATGGTGGTTTAGTTTGGCAAGAAGGCGAGTATCAAAAACTGCAAGAATATGTCAGAGCTGAACTAAACGATGCTGTAGTCGAAATAGCAAAACAAGTTGAATCTATTTTGACTCAAGTTTTTGCCATCAATAAACGTTTAAAAGGGCGGGTGGATATTAGCGTTGCTTTTGCATTGTCTGATATTAAAGCTCAACTTAGTCAGTTAGTTTTTCCTGGTTTTGTTACCTCTCATGGATGGAAACGTCTTGCGGATATTCCTCGTTATTTGAGTGCAATTGAAAAACGAATGGAAAAACTGGCCATTGATCCTAATCGCGATCGCGCTCAAATGAGCAGAGTTGAAAATGTTATTCAACAGTGGCAACAGTGGTTAGGTAAGCTAACAGAGAAACAAAAGCAGCAAGAGGAAGTGCAAAATATTCGTTGGATGATAGAGGAACTGAGAGTAAGCCTGTTCGCTCAACAGATAGGTACACCGTATCCAATATCAGATAAACGTATATTGCAGGCGATGGAACAAGTTAGTTTTAACTAATTTAATAGTGACATTTTTAAACCCACGGGAACTCATGCTTCTTGTGGGTTTTTTATTGCCTAGCTAATAAATAGCTAACTATTTATTAGTTACAACATACAATGTGTTTCTTAATTTATAACTACCTAACCATCGATATTAAAAAAAACAGCTTAGCAGGGGAATTTTTTTGACTTAAGTGAAATTGATTTTTGGAGAGAAGGAAGAGAAAGGTAAGAGAGGCACTGTTTTTCGAGTACCTCTCAGATTGTCTTTAGTAAATAGTTAAGTAGCTTAATGCCGGAATAGCGCCAAATAATACCAGTGCTAACAGAATTCGCTCACTTATATGCAATGGTTTTTTATCTTTATACTGCTTGCGTGTATATAAAAACATTAGGATACCTGGTGCATACAGAACGACAGAGAGTAATAAATTAATAACACCTGATGCATAAAGTAGCCATAAACCGTAAAGACTTGCAGGTATGGCTATTAATAATAAGGCACGGCTACTGCGTGCAATTGCCACTTTAAATAAAAATGCACCGACGAGAAAGTAAGGAACAAGGATCATCTCTGATGCAATGGTCAGTAATGTATTGTAGTTACTTCCCGTCAACCAAATTAAAACTAAAGAGAATTGGACTGCACAATTGGTAAACCATAATGAAGATGAAGGCGCATCATTTTTATTCTGCTTCCCTAATTGTTTAGGGAAAGAGTGATGTAGTGCGGCAATATAAGGCACTTCTGCCGCCATAATTGTCCAACTTAAATATGCACCACATACAGAGAGAATAAGACCCGCTGCAATAATTATCTCGCCTATGTTACCAATAAGCTGAACAAGTAACGGCGCCATTGACGGGTTTTTCATCGCTGCTAATTCTGCTTGGCTAACTAAACCTTGCGATAATAAAGTGACAAGAATATAGATAACTAATGCGATGACAACGGCGAGTACTGTTGCTAAACCAACATCACGACGATTTTTAGCTCTTGCGGAAACTACGACCGCGCCTTCAATGCCAATAAATACCCACAGTGTAATCAACATGGTATTTTTGACTTGATCCCAAACAGGGACACCCAGATTTACACCTTTAAAATCAAGGGTAAATATATCCATATTGAAAGCTAATAGGGCGACAATAACAAATAACCCTAAAGGAAGGAGTTTTGCCATTGTCGCCATTAAATTAATGCTGGCTGCAGTTTGAACACCACGTAATACAAGAAAATGTACAACCCAAAGTAAGATTGATTCCCCAATTAATGCTTGCCATGTATTCCCATCACCAAAAATAACGTTCTCTGGTGTATCTGTAAAAAAACTAAAGGCAGCAAAAACAATAACAAGATAAGAAACGTTAGCAACAACAGCGCAGACCCAATAACCCCATGCTGAACAAAAACCAATAAATTCACCAAATCCTTCTTTCGCATAGGTAAAAATGCCACCATCAAGATCAGGTCGAAGGCGTGAGAGGAGTAATAAAGATGTAGCAAGAAAGAGGATGCCAATGCCAGTTATCACCCAGCCAATAATCAATGCGGCAGGGCTGGCAACTTCGGCCATATTTTGAGGCAAACTGAATACACCTGCACCAACCATTGAGCTTAATACTAACGCGGTGAGTGATATTAAGCCAAGTTTCTTATTCAAGGATAATTACCTACGTGATTAAAATTGTAAATAAATAGCGTATTTTCTTGTTTTTTGGTCAGTAAATAGAATAAATATGAATATCTCAAATTTAAATAAAGATAAAAACACTAAAAAACAGCGAGATTTTACGGAGAGTTGACTTGGTTGTCTATGCATTAAATCATAAAAATTATGCACTTTTACAAAATGAGGTTGGTTTTGATGATATTTTGAGTAAAAAAAACCTCGCATCAGCAAGGTTTTTTTAATTAGGACGCTTTATTACTTGAATAGGTCAGCGGTAATAGTGACTGTACCACCATCACTTTGCCATTCATTTGTAATATGGTAATACTTGGCACCTTTTGCAGCTGCACGTTTAGCAACTTGATAAGAAATCTCTGGTGAGTTTACAAAGTATCCGCTAAATGTAATGGTATCAAATGGATCCATTAATGCAGCAGCTGCTTTGTTGACTTCTTGGATTTCAGTACCATCAGGTAATGTGACAGTGTAACGACCACTAGCACCCGAAGTTTGTGTATCAGCAAATGTTCCTACACTTCTATCAAAATCAGTGTTCGATGCAAGACCAGGTTTTTCAACTTTATTGGCAGCGGCTCCGCCTTCTGCAATAAGTGCGCGACCTGCATCTGAGTCATAAGGAACGACAGCCTCTGGTGCTTGAATTGCACGTTTAGGCGCATCTTTTTTGTAGATATAAGCTGTTACTTCTTGGTTACCACCATCATTTGTTGATACGTTACGTACAATAAAGAATGATGCAGCACCTTTTTTAGCTGCCGCTTTTGCAATTGCGTCGTTAATATCAGGGGTTGTAGGGTAGTAACCGCGGATAGAAACTGTATCAAATGGTTGTAGCAGAATTGCTTCAGGTTTTGGTAGTTCTTTCACGCCATGAAAGACGCGATAGCTTTCTTGATCTGCTTTAGGTGCATCTTTATGGTATAGATCAGCAGTAACACTCATGTTGCCGCTATCACTAATATCATCTAGGCCTTGAATATAGAAACTATCAGCACCGACTTTATCCGCACGACGAGATACCGCATCAGCGGCTTCATAAATAGCGTTAAAACGACCGATAACTGTAATTCTTTCAAATGGTTTTAGTTCTGCAGCTTGTTCGGGTGTTAATTCCTGAGCAGCCTGCGCAACAGTGATATTAGTTAAAGACAACATCGCTGCTGCGATGACTGAGGTTTTCAGCTTCATACAAAATCCTTCCGCCTTGCGCAATTAATATTGGTCATGTGCTGAACGTCGTGGTTTATCACATAGGGATTAATTATTACATGTAATAATAGCATTTGTCGCATTATTTTATTTAGCGAATCACCACAGAGTCAAATGACCAGTATATGTTACCAGATATTTACCTGAATATAGTGAATAATTCATAAATATGCCTTTTCGACTAAAATGATCTAATTAAGTTCAATTTTAGCTTTACACAGATATAGATTATTGGTTTTATTTTCAGTAGGTTATTAGAACTCCGATTAATGGCATGCATATTATTATTTTTAACATTTTTTTTGCATGAATGTGAAGTTAACGGAGAAGTTTTAACAGAACTCTATGGATAAGAAGGGAAAATTATGCGAATTGGTATACCCAAAGAGCGACTTTCTAATGAAACAAGGGTTGCAGCTACACCAGCTACAGTGACTCAACTCATAAAATTAGGATTTACAGTCGCAGTTGAAAATGGCGCAGGTATTGCCTCAAGCTTTGAAGATAAAGCTTATCAGGACGCCGGTGCCGAGATCCTCGCTCTTCAAAATGTTTGGGAATCAGACATTATTTTGAAGGTAAATGCACCTCTGGATAATGAAATTACGTTGCTACAAGATGGCGCGACACTGGTAAGTTTTATTTGGCCAGCTCAAAATGCGGCATTACTCGAAAAGTTAGCTGAAAAGAATATTAACGTGATGGCAATGGATAGTGTGCCACGTATTTCTCGTGCACAATCTCTTGATGCGTTAAGTTCAATGGCAAATATTGCAGGCTACCGTGCTGTTGTAGAAGCTGCCCATGAATTCGGAAGATTCTTTACTGGACAAATTACCGCCGCAGGTAAAGTACCACCAGCTAAAGTGATGGTTATTGGTGCTGGAGTTGCAGGTCTTGCTGCGATTGGTGCCGCAGGAAGTCTTGGTGCAATTGTTCGCGCATTTGATACTCGCCCTGAAGTTAAAGAGCAAGTTCAAAGCATGGGTGCTGAATTCCTTGAGCTTGATTTTAAAGAAGAAGCGGGCAGTGGTGATGGCTATGCTAAGGTAATGTCAAAAGCATTTATTGATGCTGAAATGGCATTATTTGCAGAACAAGCAAAAGATGTTGATATCATCATTACAACGGCATTAATTCCAGGAAAACCCGCTCCTCGTTTAATTACGAAAGAGATGGTCGATTCAATGAAGCCAGGAAGTGTTGTAGTCGACCTTGCGGCTCAAAATGGTGGCAACTGCGAATATACCGTGCCTAATGAAGTCTTTACGACAGAACATGGTGTAAAAATCATTGGTTACACTGATTTAGCTGCTCGTTTACCAGCACAGTCATCTCAACTTTATGGTACTAACTTAGTTAATCTATTGAAATTATTGTGTAAAGAAAAAGACGGTAATATCAATATTGATTTTGATGATGTTGTCATCCGTGGTGTGACTGTAATTCGTGCGGGTGAAGTAACATGGCCTGCGCCACCAATTCAAGTTTCAGCACAACCTAAAGTTACTCCTGCTGCAAAACCACAAGAAAAACCCGTTGCTAAACCGGTTTCACCTTGGAAGAAATACAGTTTATTAGCGATAGCCTTTTTATTGTTTGCATGGCTTGCAAATGTTGCACCGAAAGAGTTTTTATCTCACTTTACGGTATTCGCACTTTCTTGTGTTGTAGGTTATTACGTTGTTTGGAATGTAAGTCATTCATTGCACACGCCATTAATGTCAGTAACAAATGCAATTTCAGGCATTATTGTCGTTGGTGCTTTACTCCAAATTGGTAGTGGTGGCTGGGTTAGCCTATTTTCGTTTATCGCAATATTGATTGCGAGTATTAATATTTTTGGTGGATTTACTGTTACTCAACGTATGTTGAAAATGTTCCGTAAAGGATAAGGGAGACAATTATGTCCAGCGGAGTTGTTACAGCGGCATATATTGTCGCCGCAATATTATTTATTTTCAGCCTTGCCGGCTTATCAAAGCATGAAACCTCTAAACAAGGTAACTACTTTGGTATTGCAGGGATGGCAATTGCATTGTTCGCAACCATTTTCGGGCCTTATGCTGGCAATGTGAGTTGGATCATTATTGCAATGGTAATCGGTGCCGTTATTGGTATTCGTTTAGCTAAAAAAGTCGAAATGACTCAAATGCCAGAATTGGTCGCAATCTTGCACAGCTTTGTAGGTTTAGCGGCAGTTTTAGTGGGCTTTAACAGTTATCTTGACCACAATACAGCAATGGATCCTGTCATGGTGAATATCCACCTAACAGAAGTCTTTTTAGGGATCTTCATTGGTGCTGTTACATTTACGGGTTCGATTGTCGCTTATGGTAAATTAAGTGGGAAAATGTCATCTAAACCGATGATGTTACCTAATCGTCATAAATTAAATCTTGCAGCTTTAGTGGTTTCTTTTTTATTGATGGTTTGGTTTGTTAAAACTGACAGTGTTGGTTTACAAGTTTTCTTAATCATCATAATGACTGTGATTGCCTTGGCATTTGGTTGGCATTTAGTTGCGTCAATTGGTGGTGCGGATATGCCAGTTGTTGTTTCGATGCTGAACTCTTACTCAGGATGGGCAGCAGCAGCAGCAGGCTTTATGTTAAGCAATGACTTGTTAATTGTAACGGGTGCATTAGTGGGTTCTTCAGGTGCTATCCTTTCTTATATTATGTGTAAGGCGATGAATCGCTCTTTTATTAGCGTAATAGCGGGCGGATTTGGTACTGATGGCTCAGCCTCAACAGAAGAAGGTGAAATGGGTGAGTACCGCGAAACAACCGCGGAAGAAGTGGCTGATATGCTGAAAAATTCAACCTCAGTCATTATCACTCCAGGTTATGGATTAGCGGTTGCTCAAGCACAATACCCTGTTCATGATATTACTGAAAAATTACGCCAGCGTGGTGTGAAAGTGCGTTTTGGTATTCACCCAGTAGCAGGGCGTTTACCGGGTCACATGAATGTATTGTTAGCAGAGGCTAAAGTGCCTTATGACGTTGTATTAGAAATGGATGAAATCAATGATGATTTCTCTGACACTGATACAGTCTTGGTTATTGGCGCTAACGATACAGTAAACCCAGCGGCACAAGATGATCCAAATAGCCCAATTGCAGGTATGCCAGTATTAGAAGTGTGGAAAGCGCAAAATGTTATTGTGTTTAAACGCTCAATGAATACAGGTTATGCAGGGGTTCAGAATCCACTATTCTTTAAAGAGAATACACAGATGTTGTTTGGCGATGCTAAAGCCAGTGTGGATGCAATTTTAAAAGCACTGTAATAGATACAGATAGCGAATAGCAAAAAGCCAGTCAAAATTTTGACTGGCTTTTTTATTTAGTATACAGAGCGTTTAATCGTGATCACTATCAACAGTAATAGGGCAGGTAAAACCATCAGGTTTGATAGCCAATAAATCACATTTGATATGATCAATCAGTTGCTCCGCAGTATTTCCTAAGAATGCGGCTGAAAGCCCCGTCCTTCCTAAAATACCCAAAACAACAATGCCAGCATTTAACTCTTCACAAACTTGAGGGATCACTTGTTCTGGCAATCCTTCTTTAACATGTGTTTTCTCTTCGGGAATGCTGAATTTCTGGCGAAGTTCCTTCATCGCAATAAGGTGTTGACCACGTAGTGCATTGTTATAAAGATTAGGATCAAAATCAGGTAGCTCAATCGCAATATTAATCGGCGCAACGGGATAAGCGCTAAGTAAATGAACATCAGGATCTTTTTGTATGCGATGAGATAAGTCGGTTGTTAGCTCAATCAGTTTCAGATTAAGGGCATCATGATAAGATTCTTCATTCGATAAATTTGCGGCGACAACGATAGTACCGTATTCAGGCCACTCTTTATCTTTGACCATCCAAACAGGGCAAGGACATTTTCTAAGCAATTGCCAATCCAGAGGCGTAAAAATGAGTGAACCTAATTTATCATGTTGGTGAGCCATTTTTATGAGTAAGTCATGTTGATGTGCAACAACTTCTTCAATAATGGCTTCATAGGGGCGATTATGCCAAATGACTTTTATATCAATCTCTATGCCCGCTTCAAGGTAATAGCGTGCTTGCTGTTTGATCCAAGCTGCCTTTTGGCTGATAACACCTTTACGCATTGCATTACGTTCATCGGGAGATAAAAGGGTTGTCATGTCATAAGAGAGATCATAAACAGGTAGAAAAGCTTTTATCCGCCCACCATTACGCTGAACGATATAGACAGCACGGCGAAGTGCTGGTTGGTCATCTTGGTTAGGATCAATGACAACGAGAAGGTTTTGATATTTTTCCATTGTAATATCCTCTTTAGGGCTGGATTTATCCATCTACAATTTAAAGATAACCCAAGAAGATAAAATGCAATAGTACAAAATAGAAAACGGGGCACAAATTTGTGTGCCCCGTTATAAAATTAGCGTGTGAAATGTAACAGATTAAACTTCAACTGATGAAGGAAGTTTGCCTGCAAGTTCACTTAACAGTGTACTATCTTCGATAGTAATGTATTTGCCTTTAACGCTTAACATGCCACTTTTCTGGAAGCGACCCAGTAAGCGACTAATTGTTTCGACAGTTAAACCTAAGTAATTACCGATATCACCACGAGTCATGGTTAAACGGAATTCGCGAGGAGAAAAACCACGCTGTGCGAAACGGCGTGAGAGGTTATAAATAAAAGCAGCCAGACGTTCTTCTGCATTCTTTTTCGATAGCAGTAAGATCATTTCTTGGTCACCTTTGATTTCACCACTCATTAGGCGCATCATTTGTTGACGTAAGTTAGGCATTTTGCCTGACAGGTCATCCAAAGTTTCGAATGGAATTTCACAGACCATAGATGTTTCTAAAGCTTGTGCGAAACTTGGATGTTCAGTATTAATAATGGCGTCAAAGCCAACCAAATCACCAGCAAGATGAAATCCTGTTATTTGCTCGTCGCCTTCTTCCGTGATGGTATAACTTTTAATTGTACCGGAACGTATGGCATAAAGTGATTTCAGCTCATCACCTGCTTTAAACAAGGTTTGACCTTTCTGGATGGGCTTTTTACGCTCGATAATATTATCGAGTTGATCAAGCTCATGCTCGTTTAAAGTAAACGGGATGCAGAGCTGGCTAATACTGCAATCCTGACAATGGATTGCACAACCGCCAGATTGGATTCGGCGAACGACGCGTTTTTCTGGGATCATAAGCTTGCTCATTACAAATAAAAATATTGATATGCGTCAATTTTAACACATATTGCAGTAATTAGTAAGGGGAATAACGGTACGTGTGGAAATAATTCTGAATGTAACAAAACATGTATCTTGATAAAAACAATGTTTTGCTTAAAGGTCTATTTAGAACAATTTGCGCTAACCCTATACTCAATTGGTATATTATTCGATTTTCTAACGAAGTCATAGTGCTATTACTAAATTATCCTTGTCAAAAGCCAAAAATGAAGAGGCGCTTCAATATTTTTTACCTTTATATTGACATTTTATTTACGACTCTACCTTAAATTCGTATTTTTTATGCATAACTCTTTATTTTTATAACAAAAGATTAGGTAAAGTTAACTAGATGTATTTTTGATGCAACTTAATGCTACCTTGAAGCAGTCATTTCAACAAATGATGCAATAACGTTCCCTCACACGCCTATCATTGCGTATAATGAAACATTCGGATTAAGAATATCTGCATAGCTTATGTCAGTTCTTGATATTTTAATGATGGGATACAGTGTATGGAAATATCGTAATGCTGTATTTACTTCAGGATTGCGTATGGTGTTAGCAAGTAGCGCAATAATACTGATTGCAGAAATTCTTAATCGTTTTGCATTTTTTATTGTTAAGTAGTGGAGTAGTGATGTATGAGGCGTTTCATTAAGGTAGATCTTCCTCCTGAACCGATTATTAATGATAAATGTGTTAGAAAACGCCTCAAACAAAGCCTATGTGATAGTTGTTCCAAAGTTTGCCCTGTGGGCGCTATCACTTTTGCTCACTTAGATGTAAAAATAGACAATGAACTCTGTTTTCAATGTGGTAATTGTCTATTTACCTGTCCCGTTGACGCGATAGAAAATATCGCGCCTCACGAAAGAACACACCAAGATAATTACCTTGTTGTTAATCATGATGAACCGTTAGCAAGTACAGAAGAATTATTAGTGTGGCATCGCCAATATCAAATTAGAGGAATGAAGATAGCACAGCCTTTAGTGGATAAATGGCTTCCTGTTTTAGCAAACTTAAATCTTCAACTAAAAACATTACAAGAGCCTATTTGGCAATTAATTATCACAGAGCCTACTGATATTGATAGCGGACGTCGTTTTATGCTTTTTCGTCAAAAATTAGATGAAAAACCGCTCAATAAAAATCAAGTAAGAACAGGATTAAATGCAAGAAAACAGCTTTATCCTGAAGATAGTTGGTTCCAAATTCAGTTAGACAAAGACAGCTGTATTCTTTGCTCTGCCTGCGCCAAAGTGTGTGATGAAGGTGCGATTAAACTTGAAAACAATATATTCATGCTTGATGAAAAGCGTTGTACGGGTTGCATGAATTGTGAAGTGGTTTGTTTTCCTAAATCTATCCATGTTAATGAACAAGTTGCTAAAAATAACGAACCAACACATTACCATTATTATAATGCCCACTGTGAAAAATGTCGTTTAGCCTTCTTATCTTGGACTCCAGATGCAAAATTGTGCCCGATTTGCATACAACATCAGAAGCAAGGTTGGTTATAATCTCTCTCAAATAGACTTAAGTTATTTATTGCTTAATAAGCTCACATCCTTATTAAAGTGAGAGATAACATGTTAATTTTATTTATTATTAAGTTTTGAGAGTGGCAAAATAAAATGGGAGCATATGATGAAAACAACTGTTTTACCTGCGGATATGTTAGAAATTGCCATTATAGAGCCTGGTGGTATAGATAAATTACAACCCCAACTATCACCGATACCGCCACTTCCTCCACATTATCTTTTGATCAAAGTTGCAGCTTCTGGTGTGAATCGCCCTGATATTTTTCAACGTCAAGGCAGTTATCCGCCACCAGCAGATGCTTCACCTATTCCAGGTCTTGAAGTTGCTGGAGAGGTTGTTGCATTAGGGGAAAGTTGCACTAAATGGCAGTTGGGCGATAGAGTCTGTGCTTTAGTTGCTGGTGGTGGTTACGCTCAATATTGTATTGCGCATGAAGATATCGCATTACCGTCAATGAATTTAACGGACATTGAAGCAGCAGCATTGCCTGAGAATTTCTTTACTGTCTGGGCTAATTTATTTCAGTTAGGAAAACTAAAACAAGGTGAATCTGTTCTTGTTCATGGTGGAACATCGGGAATAGGATCAACTGCCATCATGCTTGCTCACACAATAGGTGCGACAGTTTATACAACAGTTGGCTCTGAAGAAAAAGCTGCCACAGCCCGCGCACTCGGCGCTGATTATGTCATCAATTACAAACAGGCCGATTTTGCTAAAGAAATTCCTATTTTAACTGAAGGGAAAGGCGTTGATGTTATTCTCGATATTATTGGTGGGGATTACGTAGAAAAAAATTATCAAGTTGCCAGCAAGTTTGGGCGCGTTATACAAGTGGGCATGATGAAAGGAATGCCTAAAAATTTAAATATGATGCCAATGATGATTAAGCGTTTAATTCATACTGGTTCAACGATGCGATCTCGCTCAATAGAAGAGAAAGCACAAATAGCGCAAGAATTAAAACAGCAAGTGTGGCCACTTATTGCTGAAGGAAAAATTAAACCAATCATTAATGCTATTTTTCCATTAAAAGAAGTGGGTAAAGCACATGAGTTAATGGAGTCTGGTGATTTAATTGGTAAGGTAATGCTTGAAATCTTATCTTATAACGGAAAAGAGTAAAAATAAGAGTGCTTAAAACGTATTTGATATAAGAGTAAGCACTTCTGTTACTTTCTAAAAAGCGAATATTCCGAAAAACACATGTTAAATATTTCATGTGTTTTTTTATGTATTGAAGAAAAAATGAATAACATTTAAATAAATAAATTCTTATTTTAGATAAGTAATTTAATATCTATTCTTTTTAATAGATATTAAGCAATAGAAATATTCATTAATTCTGATTAAGGTAGATTTAAATATTGACCTTATCAAAAATAATATCACATTTACAGAAATATAACTTAAATCAAAATTAATAGTGAATTTAGTAAACTAACAAATAAAGCTAAATCATTTATCATTAAAGTATCTTTTGCTTAAATCAAACTAGAAAAATGTTAACTGATATCAATAAAATAAAGAAGATTCTTACTCATCATGTAGTATATCATTTGAATAAAGATTAATTATTGACGATTAATAAACACAAATTTCATTAAAACAGATAATAAAAATTTATATATAGGTGCGATGATGGCAAATTACAAACAAACCTGTCTGAGTGCTACAGAGCGTGTATACCATACCCGAACCATTGATATTCTTACATGTTATCATCGAGAGATGGCAAAAATACTAATGAATAGTGAGTATTCTTTTCCTAAAGCAAATAAAATGAAAAGAAATAATAGCGAGAGTTTAGACGCTAAAATAAAAAGTAACACTATTGAAAAAAAAGCAGTAGATAATGCTTATGAACGTATTTTAGAAACTTTAAAACAACAAAATAATTATAATCAATCTGATATTGAACCTTATTTTTCCCATCATCATTCACAAGTGATGCAATTGGCGAAATTTGGTTATCTTTCTGCATTAGCATGCAACTCAGATAATGTTTTTAATAATCATTCCCCCTTACTAAAAGAACAAGAAAAGAAAATTACAGATGATCTCTGTAAATTAATCGGTTTCTCATCAGAAGATGCATTTGGTCATATCACAACAAGCCATACTCTTGCTTGCTATGAAATATTATGGGCACTTAGAAATTTAAAAACATTACCAATGGCAATTGCTCGTCATCCAAAATCACGGGATTTGGTTGCAGATAAAAAAGCCTTTGAGTTATTCAATATGTCTGTCACAGATATTTTAGCAATAAGCGAACAACTCAATGAGCGTGGGATTTTTGATGATGTTAGTCATTTAACATGCCGAGGAACAGGCATGACAAAAACAATGCATTTAGGAAAACTGCTTGTTCCTGTTTCCTGTTTTGAATTTTGGAAAAAAGCAATGGATATCCTTGGGTTGGGATATGACAATCTTATTGCATTGCCTATTGATGAAACATTTAAAACCGATATTGAAAAAACACGCAGTATTGTTTTTCGCCTGATTGAACAAGGCGAGCCTATTCTTGGCGTTATAGGAATATTCGGCACACCGTCTTATGGTTGTGTTGATAAGTTAAAACCACTTTTTGAACTAAGAAAAGAGTGTGAGGAAAAATACAACAATTCATTTTATATCCATATTGATGCATCGCAATTTGGTTATATGAAAAGCTTATTTCTTGATGACAATTATGATCTTATTCCTTATCAGATTTTATGTAAGAAATTAAAGAAAGAAGCACCACTACTGCAATTGACATCTGAAATATATGAAAGCATCACACAACTTTCTTTCGCTGATTCAGTCTCTTTTGAACCATTTCAAGCTGGATTTTCACCATATCCAACTGGTGTAGTATGTATTAAAGATGCGCGTCTTAGTCGTTTTTTAACAAGTCCCCCTAGATTATGTCCAGATCAAGCAGATAACGTTCCTGAAATTGATGGTATTCAATCCGCACCGGCAGTGGCGTCGATGTGGAGTGTGCATCAACTCTATCCTTTTACTTCATCTGGATATGGAAAATATGCACAAATTCAATGGGAAACGCGTGTCAAACTTGAGCAGTTTTTTAATCAAGCCGCAGCTTTCGAAAAAGAAGGTGATCACTATTATATTCGTATTTTATCTGTATCTGACTTTAATAAACTAAATTTTGCGATTGTAAAGAAAGGAAATAAGGACTTAGAAACGCAAAATGATCTGAATAAAACAATCTATGAAAACTTGGTTATAAAAAGTCATCATAAACAAGATTTAAGTTTATTAACGTTTTGTGCTCGTAATAGCGATGATGCACCAGCGCAGTTTTGTTCTGAGTGCGGTTTTGATAACAATGAGTGGGAAACTATCAAATACTTAAATTTGTTGCAGCTTACTATAAAAAGTACTGAAATTTGTGATGATCAACAAATTGAAGCTGGATATCAATATATTAAGAAAGTAGTTTTATCCGCATTAGACCAGTAGCAATATCTCTTTTTTATATTTCCTACAATTAAAATAAATTTTGTTAAAAAGCGAAGTAGTGGGTTGTTACTCATTATCTTCGCTTTTTTTAAATGAATTAAAGGTGACAGTGTCACTCTTTGTATTGTAAATATGTTCTTTTTTGTGTGCATCTAAAGCTAAAGGTGTCTGCTTTTTATTCATTATTGTTAATTATCTTCTTTTATTTTTATTGATAGCACGTAAAAGCAAGCCAGAGAATGATAATCATTCATAATTAAGGCTACGTTTGAAAGATATAATCATAGATAAATCATATTGTTAATAAGAAGGAGAATTTAGATGTGTATTTAGATATATCTAAAACTTGATCATTTAGATATATCGGATTATATTACACCCCATGAATTCGATATATCTAAAACAATGAGGGAATATTTATGATGATTCGAGCATTAAACTCACTTTATCAACAACGTGCTGAAAATGGCGGACATGGTCACGGAAAAGGGCGTTGTGGTGGTAAAGGCAAACATAGCCAGCACCAAGAAAATCATGGTGAGCATTGCTGTCATGGTGAACACAGTCATGGACACGAAGGTCGTAGCGAATGCCGTCATGGTGAACACGGTCATGGACATGAAGGTCGTGGTGAGTGTTGTCATGGTGAGCATGGTTCTGAAGGGCATGGAAAACAACGTGGTCGTGGATGCGGTGGCAGAGGTAAAGGCCAAGGTCGCCAGTTAAAACGTATGTTTGATCATGGTGATTTACGCGTTCTGCTACTTAGCATGATCTCGAAAAAACCAAGCCATGGTTATGAAATTATTAGAGAAATAGATGAGGCATCTTCAGGATTATATGTACCTAGCCCAGGTGTTATTTATCCAACGCTAACACTACTTGAAGAGCAAGATCTATTAGTTGCGACGATTGCTGAAAAAGGCCGTAAAAACTACAGCATTACACCTGAAGGCACTGCATTTTTAGCAGAACATCAGGATATAGATGCCAATATTCAAAAGAAACTGGCTTATGCGAGAGATTTATCTCAAAACGCAGGTGGTGTTTCTGAGGAAATTGAATCTGCTGTTGGTAAATTAAAAGCAGTTTTACGCCATAAATTAGTATTAAAAGAGCTCTCTGTGGAAAGAGCAGGACGTATTGCTTCTATTCTTAATGAAGCAGTTGAGAAAATTGAAGCTATCAATGAGGCATTGATCTCAGAGGAAAGGGAAGATGAATAAAACAGATACTCAGCTACAAAATTCAAGAAGAAATAATGAAATAGACAAAGATGATTTGGAAAATAATCCAGCAGTAAAAGAACAAATTTGCCCTAAAATGCCAGTTTCTTATTTTCGTAGAGCGTTACGTAAACCTGGCAGAATATGATAATGATGGACGGAGGTTATAATGATATGACCTCTGTTATTTTCCCTTCAATCAAGCTATTCCTACCCACTTGTTATCATTATAAATGGTTTCTAAATATCAAAGCCGCCTAATTCCTGATAAAACTCTCTTTATCTTCTATCGCTATCTAAGTTAATCCTTAACTTCATTTATTTGTAAATCATCATTTTTTGATGAGGATTACATCGTTTTTCTTAGGTTATTGTACTAACCTCAAAAAAATCACAAATGATTGTGGAAATGTTCCATATTAACTATTATTTTATTTAGCTAGTGAACCCATTATAAAATTTGAAAACTTAAACCAGAGATATGCTTGAAATAATAAATTAAATACTGAATCAAAATAATAAGCGTTTGTAAGTACTTAAACGAGAATAAGTACCTTAGTTCAAACGTAGCCTTACTTATGATGTAGGACGCTAGTCAGCATAAATAATGGCAAAGTGATGAGGTATCGGTTTATTTATTGTTAAGAATAGAAATAATGATGCGAATAACTGATTGATATTTATAAAAATATTATCGAATAAAAATAACAATACGCTCACTAGATAGAACAATCAATCAACTAAATTGATTGTTATGTATTTGCCGTACCTGTTAAACCAACATTTGCTAATTTAGGAATATTCGAATGAAAGTAAAAGCATTATCTGTTGTGATAAGTTTAATACTCGCTACGCCATTATGTGCAAATGCACAAACTGATATAAGTGCTATTGAAGCAAGATTAAATGCACTTGAACAACGTGCAACTGCTGCTGAAGCTAGAGCCGCTGCCGCAGAACAAAAAGCGGCTCGCCTTGAGCAATTAATTAATTCCAACAGCCTATCTAAAACGGATCATGTTACAACCGTCGGCATGGAGCAACGCGTTGCTATATTAGAAAAGCAATCTGATGAGGCTCAAGCAAAAGTAAACATTGCACAAACTCAGCTTAATGAAATCCAACAAAAACAATCGGCTCAGCTTGCTAGTACGAAAAATAAAGAAGGTACGGGCTTTTTCTCTACCAATACAAATTGGGGTGATCTCAAATTGTATGGTGACGTTGAATATAATATCGATGCGGCGAGTAAAAAAGGGCAACTAACCTCGATGAGAATGATGCCCGGTAATCAAAAAGACTTTGATGATAATGAAAAATGGTCACTTAACGGGCGCATTTTAATTGGTGTGGATGGTGAACGAGAATTAAAAAACGGCAATTATGCTGGTTTTCGTGCTCAGCCTATGGCTGACATGACAGGTAAAATGAATCTAGATGATGCTGTTTTCTACTTTGGTCAACGCGATAAATGGCAATATAAAATTGGTCGTTATGAAGCTTACGACATGTTCCCTCTAAACCAAGATACATTTGTTGAGTATTCAGGTAATACAGCAAATGATTTATATGGTGATGGTTTTGGCTATATCTATATGATGAAAGAAGGGCGAGGTCGTAGTAGTGACGGTGGTAGTATGATGGTTAATACACACTATAACGACTGGTATTTTGAGCTAAATGCTTTAGTTGAAGATGGAACTTCTGTTTTTAAAGACAATGAATATCATGGACGTAAACTTGATAATCGCAAAAATGTTATTTATATGCGTCCTGTTGTTGCATGGCAGAAAGATAATTTAACTATTGCAGGAGCAATAGATGCAAATGTGATAAACAAAGCCTATGGCTATGATGATGAAAATGGAAAATTCCAAGATCAATCGCGACGTACAGGTTATGGCTTAACTGTAAAATGGGACACTTTAGCTGATGATCCTATTAACGGTATTGTTGCAAATTTAAGTGCTGCTTATCTCGACGCTAAAGATGAAAATGATTTTTCTATTGGTAGTAATGTGTTGTGGCGTAAATTTCAACTTGGTTATATTTATGCTCATAATGATATTAAAACTTACTATCACAAAAACGGGAATAGCAGTGGTCAAAATGACACCTATTTAACACTCAATCCCGGTAAGTACAATATCAACACTGTATTTGCTTCTTATGAACTGCCTAATATTTTAGATATGGATAATTTTAAAACCTATTTAGGTGCTTATTATTCACGTATAGATGGTAAAGACGACATTAATGTAAATAGCAGTGATAAAGATCGTTACGGTGCCCGTATTCGCTTTAAGTATCTATTTTAACTTTATTCTTAGTACTTCTTGTTAGAGATTGATTTTATATAAAGACTTCAAGATACAGCGTATTGTTGGCTAATTGAGGTCTTTATATTTTTATATAGTTTACTCAGTGTTGGGACATAAAACATCAGATACCCGATAAGAAAAAAGCCTTAACTAACTTTTCAGCTGACCACTCTTTAATGTCTGAAACTTGCCCATCACCAATTTCAACTAAACGTAATTCTCCTACTGCATTTTTGACTACATCAATGGAATAGAAGGGTGTGTTTACATGCTGCGCTACTTTTTTTACAAACTCAGGAATTTCATCATCCGCAGAGAATATTTTCTTATTTAAAACAAAATATCTGCGCTCACTATCATTAATAAATTCCTCAACATAGCGAAGACTTACACCACCTTCAATGTTTCCCCTAAACTGTGCAATAAGTTTTAGTATTTCTCTAATTTCATCTGCATTTTTAGCGATGGAACCTCTCGTGGTTGTTAAAGATTTTACATAGTCTTTTACAAAGTAAGCTGGCCATTGAAGTTGGTTAGTTAAGCTTTCAAAGTCAGTATCCATAGTTGTGATAACTGTTCTTGGTGTGAACTCTTTACAATTTTCATACCAACCCGTTATATGATGGTTACGGATATAATCTTCAGAAGTTTCAAGCATTTGACCACCATGAGTATTCACAGCATGGTATAGCTGTTGATATTCGTCTTTATTTAGCATCCATCCACGCCAAATAACAGGAGAGTCTGATTTAAAAGGATGTGAAAACTTATATTTGCCCAATGCCATATCTTCTGATGAGAGTAACAAACAATGAATATTTAGCATTTGAGCGCAACGATATTCTTGTTCAAAGGCCTCATCAGGTTTTCCTGTTTTTGAATAGTCATCAGGGTAAATTATTTGCATAAGTAATTCCTTTTAATTAAATAGGTTTGATGAAGAAATATCCTAACGTTTTATTTAACTACTTGAACCTTTTTTCTCTTAATTACATGTTCTCTTTTCTAAGTTGTGAGATCTCTCGATTTTTTGATCTTTTTCGACTAGGTATCTGATTTTACTCGTGCCATTGTTTTATTTCCTGCCATAATCGGTTTAATGTTTACAGACGCTGACTAGCGTATTAAGTGCAGATGATATTTATCAGGAAACAATTCAATGCCTTTCTATATACAACGCAGTAATTCAAATAACGACAAGACCTATAAGAAAAATAGAACAAAACCACTATTAATAGGCTTAACCTTAATTCCTTCATTTGTGTTTGCTAATGATCTTTCTCAATTACCGCAAAAAGAACGTGTCGCTTACTTTACGCAAGCTCAGCAAGCGGGGATCACTGGTGTTGCAATTAAAACAAAGCCTGTCCTAGCAAGACCAGCCAAAGAAGGTGAGATCATTACAACGATAATTAAAGGTGAAGGGATTGAAACAGTTTCAGAATCTGCAAAAGCAGGAGATTGGGTAGTACAAAATATTTGCCCAGAAACAGGTAATGAGGAAATCCTGGTAAGGAAAAACAAATTTATTCAGCGTTATAGCGAAACAGATAAAAATAAGATCAAAATCAATATAACGTCTTATCCCGATAATTATCAGCCTTTTATCCCTAAAGGTATCGAAATGAATTATTTTATTGTGCCTGAATCTACACCCGCGTTTGCAATGAAAGCTCCTTGGGGAGAATTACAACGTTTTCAATCGGGCGATGCCGTTGTGCAATCCACAACAGATAGCCAAGATGTTTATCGTATTCAAAAGGCAGCATTTGAATGTACTTATACTATTCTTAAACCTGCCAAATTAGCGCAATAATATTGAATCTATCTATGCTGGATTGAATATTAATTTTATAATTCATAATGTTATAATCATTTCGTTGCTGAAGCTAAGGATATTAAACAGAGAGTAGGCTAATAGAAAGTAGGCGTAATTGACTTGTTGTCCATTTGCTTTAATAGCTACATTTCGTTAACCTATCTCTATCAATTTCTTCAACTAATTAGGTAAAACCTATTGAACTGATAGCAGGAATGTATTAGCTATTCTCAAATGGAATAGGTACATTAGTCCCATACCAAACAGGAGGAAATACAATGTCTTTAATTAATACCCCAATCAAACCATTCAAAAACATGGCATTTAAAGACGGTCAATTCGTTGAAGTGACTGAAAAGGACGTCGAAGGCAAATGGAGCGTTTTCTTCTTTTACCCTGCAGACTTCACTTTTGTGTGCCCAACTGAATTAGGTGACTTAGCTGATCATTATGCTGAGTTCCAAAAAATGGGCGTAGAAATTTACTCAGTTTCTACTGACACACATTTTACCCATAAAGCATGGCATAGCAGCTCAGAAACTATCGGTAAAATCAAATATGGCATGATTGGCGATCCAACTGGCGCATTAACTCGTAACTTCGAAAATATGCGTGAGAACGAAGGTCTTGCAGACCGTGGTACTTTCGTTGTTGACCCACAAGGTATCATCCAAGCAATTGAAATCACAGCTGAAGGTATTGGCCGTGATGCATCAGACCTGCTGCGTAAAGTTAAAGCCGCTCAGTATGTAGCTAGCCACCCAGGCGAAGTTTGCCCAGCAAAATGGAAAGAAGGTGATGCAACTTTAGCTCCATCACTGGATTTAGTTGGCAAAATCTAAATAAGAATTAAGCCACTAAAAAGTTATTTATCGGGTGTTTCGGCACCCGATTTTATTGAGGGTGCAAAAATGTTAGATAATAATTTAAAAGCTCAATTGAAAGCTTATTTAGAACGATTAACCCAGCCAGTTGAGTTAGTAGCAACATTAGACGACAGTAAACATTCTGCTGATATCCAAGCGCTATTAAAAGAAATCGAACCATTATCCGATAAAGTCACTTATCGTGAAGATAATAACGCAAATGTACGTAAACCATCTTTTCTTATTACCAACCCAGGGAAAGAAACTGGTGTTCGTTTTGCAGGTTCACCATTAGGTCATGAATTTACTTCATTAGTTTTAGCATTACTGCAAACTGGTGGACACCCATCAAAAGAAGCACAAGAATTACTTGAACAAATTCGTCAGTTAGACGGTGAGTTTCATTTCGAAACCTATTATTCGCTCTCTTGTCATAACTGCCCTGATGTTGTTCAGGCATTAAACTTAATGGCGATTTTAAATCCGAAGATCACACATACTGCGATTGACGGAGGCATGTTCCAAAATGAAATTCAGGAACGTAATATCATGGGCGTTCCTGCTGTATTCTTAAATGGTAACGAGTTTGGTCAAGGCCGTATGACCTTAGCTGAAATCGTTAACAAAGTAGATAGCAATGCAGAAAAACGTACTGCAGAATTGTTGAATCAAAAAGCTGCATTTGATGTATTAATTGTGGGTAGTGGTCCTGCGGGTGCATCTGCAGCTGTTTATTCCGCTCGTAAAGGTTTAAATACAGGCCTTATTGGCGAACGTTTTGGTGGTCAAGTTCTTGATACTGTTGATATTGAAAACTACATCTCAGTACCAAAAACTGAAGGTGCAAAACTTGCAGGTGCATTAAAAGCTCACGTTGATGATTACCAAGTGGATGTGATTGATAGCCAAACTGTTAGTCGCTTAATTCCGGGTGCATCAGAAGGGGAATTACATCAAATTGAAACAGCATCAGGTGCAATTTTAAAAACTCGTAGCCTAATTATTGCAACAGGTGCTCGCTGGAGAAATATGAATGTTCCCGGTGAAAATGAATACCGCACTCGTGGTGTAACTTATTGCCCACATTGTGATGGCCCTCTGTTTAAAGGTAAAAGAGTTGCTGTTATTGGTGGTGGTAACTCAGGTGTTGAAGCTGCAATTGACTTAGCTGGCTTAGTTGAACATGTAACAGTATTAGAATTTGCTCCAGAAATGAGAGCAGATGCAGTATTACAGAAAAAATTACGTAGCTTAAGCAATGTAGAAGTTATCTTAAATGCGCAAACTACAGAAGTATATGGCGATGGCACTAAGTTAACAGGTCTAAAATATAAAGATCGTACTAATGATTCTATGCATGATATTGCATTAGCAGGTATTTTCGTTCAAATCGGTTTATTACCTAATACACAGTGGTTAGAAGGTACTGTTGAGCGTAATAAGATGGGCGAAATTATTGTTGATGCTCGTGGCGAAACTAATATCAAAGGTGTGTTTGCAGCAGGTGACTGTACAACCGTACCTTATAAGCAAATCATCATTGCCGCTGGTGAAGGTGCAAAAGCCTCACTTAGCGCCTTTGATTACTTGATTCGCACAAGTGCAAAATAAGCAAATCAACGTTAAAAAATTTAATTATTTTATATCGTTTAAAGCATCTCAATCGAGATGCTTTTTTCTGCATTAATTTCCACTTACCTTAAAAATCCTATTCATAAACCCCAAATAACCTATGCTATTATCACGCAAAATTAATAATTTATAGGGAAGTTGATATGAATATAAATAAAATGTGTTTTAGACAAGTTGTACCTGCGCTATTTTTTTCCCTGCTATGTGCTAGTTCTTTTTCTGTCAACGCAGATATTGAAGTGCGTGATGAAACTTTATATGAAGCGCATCAACGCTTTAAAACAGAAATTATAAACGACAGTTTTGATAATATTGATCCGCCTTGGGAAGCGCCGCCTGAAATATTTAATGTTATTAAATATCCGGCAAAACCAGGAGATATGTATGCCTATTTAACACCACCTCCAGCAAATAAAAAAATGAAATTACCTGCTGTAATTTGGTTAAATGGAGGCTACGGCGGAATTGGTGGTGATGATTATTTTTGGCAACCTAAACCAGTTGATAATGACCAAACAGGTGCAACTTTCCGTGATCCCAATATGGTGTTGATGATCCCGTCTTTCCGAGGTGAAAATACTAACCCAGGTCGTTATGAAATGTTTTATGGCGAATTAGAAGATTTAGAATCAGCGAGAGAATATTTAGCATCACTGCCTTATATTGACTCTAAGCGTATCTATGTCGTTGGACATAGTACGGGGGGAACTAGAGCATTATTAGCGAGTGAATATAGTGACAAATTTAGAGCTATTTTCTCTTTGGGTGGAATACCTGATCTTAAATTAAGAGCTGAAGGAGATATGATAGTTGAATTGCCTTTTGATAGAAATAACGAAGAAGAGTTTAATGTTCGCTCTGTATATCGCTATATTAAATCAATAAAAACACCAACTTTCTATTTTGAAGGGCGTGACTATTTTTGGAATGAGTTTAATGAGCTACGAGCGGTTGCAATGGTGCATGATATTCCATTAAAAATATATAACATTAAAAATGGTGACCATTTCAATATCATTGTACCTGTCAGTAAATTAATTAAAGATAAAATCTTGTTAGATACTGATACAACTAAAGAAAGCAATATTCGATTCACTAATGAAGAGATTAAGTGGATCAATAAGCAGGTTAGATGATTATTAATAATTTAATTTTTAATAATGATATCCGCTCTTTTATTTAATCGATAAAAGAGCAGTATTTTTTAAACTAATACATTATTTTGATAAAGATATTAAGTGTATTATGATTAAAAGGATTAAATTATCATTTAAAAATGAAGGAATTTGTTATGCAAGCTAAACTTGCTTATCAATGGAAACAACAAAGACGTGGGAGACTCTCTTTTTTAGGTCTAGAAATTGCTTGGACAATTTTCTTTTCTATTGCAGAAAACTTAGCTGATCGATGGTATATAGAACTTTACCCCGAAAAAATGGAGTCAATTACTGAAAGTTATTTTTACTATCACTTTTCTTTTACACCATATGGCCTAATAGAAATGGTGTTTTTAATAGTACAAGTCTACATATTTACACTTATTTTATCTCAACGAATAAGAGATATAGGTATAGGCTATCCTATTATTATTTCAATTATTTTAACGGCTAGTCCTATTTTATTAACACCATACTTATTATTTAATGCACCATCTATGTTAATGGTATTGCTTTCTATATTATTAATCGCTGGGTTGGTTGCTTTATTTGCACCATCAGCTTATAAAGTCGATATTGATACTAATAAAGACGCCAAAGAGAGTAAAAAATAAAATAATCAGTTAAAAGACAGATTGATAGTATGAAAAATAGAAAAAGCATCTGAAAAGATGCTTTTTCTGCTTAATAGGCATTATTGATCTAATAATTAAGATAAGATTTCTATAATACCTTTTTGTCCATCAACCCTTACTTTTTGCCCATTTTTTAAAATATTTAAGATATTGCGAACACCCATTACTGCGGGTAATCCCAATTCTCTAGCAGTAACCGCACCATGAGATAATGGCCCACCACTTTCTGTAATAATGCCAGATGCACGGTAAAAAAGTGCTGTCCAAGCAGGGTTAGTTGTTCTTGCAACTAAAATGGCATTCTGCGGAAATTAGGCAAAATTCTCTGAACCATAAACAAGATAAACTTCACCTTCAACAATACCTGCACTACCAGCTAGTCCCTTTAATTGATGCTCATTTGTATTTAGTGCATTACAACTATCCTCACCATAGATCCATTGTGGTGTGACTGATTTTGCTTTTAGATATCCCGCCTTATTTTGGTATATATGATGACGTAACTGATTCCACTCAGTAGGGTTATCTGCAAGAATTGCATCAGCTAAAGGTTTTTCATTAGCAAAATAAATATCCATTGGGCAATCTAAGACGCTACGAATAACCAATCGCTCTCCTAATGCTTTTAATCCGCGACGCATAGGTAAAGCTAATCGAGTTGTTTGATAATGCTCTAAGTCATCAAGTGCAGTATAAACACGAGCTAATCGAATAATCTCTTGTAAGAAAAAGCGCAACTCTTCTGGTGCATCAGAGAGAATTGAAAATTCAGTTTCTGACTGAAGAATTTTTTTACCTAATGGATCATCGGTTTGTTTATCATCTGCTAAGTCTGCCATTGCTTTAATTTGAGTTAATACAATATGTGGGGCATCTAACCAAGTAGGATGATATGCATCAAAATCTAATTCTCTATGGCCATGATTAGCTAAGAATAAGGTAAATTGCTGGTAGAAATGAGGATCACATACCTCAATTTCTTGCATAATGCTTTCAGGAACAATGGATGTTATAAGTTTGAGAAGTTGAGGGTGCTGACGCACATAGCGAGAAAGAGTCCAAAGTTCCGCATTCACTTGTCCAGTTTTAGTTTCAGACATAGCAATTAAATTATCGAATGCTGTATGTGCATATTTTTCTTCTTTAAAGAAGAGTTTTAGCAATGCCATTAATGCGGAATAGAGTGAGCGCTGAGTTAAGGATATGGCAATATTAGGTAAAAAGTAATCAGCACCTAACTTATTAATTCTTTGGACATAATCCCATACAGGAAATAAAAGTAAATCTCCACCTGCTTTTATATGTGCAATCGCGGCCTCTGAAGGACTTGAAAAAGTATTTGTATTTATACCCAAACGCTGCCTATCTTTTTTTCTAACTACCGGAATACCCGTAAAAAAGAGTCTTATTAACCGACTATTTAATAATTGTATTGATGCTAAAGCTTGAGCTTCGGGAAATGCTTTTAATGCCACATAACCATCAAATGCACTGTTCCGATGACTACATAGAATTAACTTTGGATGTGTATTTTCAGCTTGAGATCTACTAGGGTAAATAAGTGAAATTTTGGAAAAGTAGATTTCTCTAATTGCACTCGAGATGAATCGATAATAAAAAGGAAGTGGAGAACCAGCAACAAAAGAGGAGGTTTTTTTATTGATGAAGGCAATGTTGAATTAGGCATAAGATTTCCTTACATTATTCCTTCTTCAAAAACATATCACGCTCTTAAAAAAAGTAACACTAAAAAATTAAAATTTAAAAAGCATTATTAGAATAAATTGTTTCACTAATTTGAGGCTGTTAATTCTAATGAATAAGATGGAAATAAGTATGATTCAACTTAGACTCGCTGAACCACAAGAAGCCAGAAGGTTATGGTATTTACGAAATCAAGCATTGCGATTTGGTTGTGAGAATGTTTATCCATCAGAGATTTTAGCCGCTTGGACTCCTGATAAAATGCCTGAAGGATATCGGCAGGCTATTATTGATAATCCATTTTATGTGATTGATTATCAAGAATACAATATTCCTGTTGCTTCAGGTTTTTTAGATGTTAAAACTGGTTTTGCTGAGGCCATTTTTACATTACCTGAATACATGGGGAAAGGATTCGCTGGACTAATTTTAAAACAACTTAAACATGAAGCAATTAAGAGAGGTCAATCCAAGTTGTTTTTAGATGCAACACCTAATGCAGTATTATTTTATTTAAAGCAGGGTTTTAAAGTATTAGAAGAACGTGATTATTATTCTGATTTAGCAAAAGCAAATTTACCTTGTTACCGCATGTGCATTGATTTAGATTAGTTGTTTGTATTTTAACCATTTTTAAGGATGGTTTTTATAATAGACTAATAATAAAAAAGCTATTCTTAAAATGCGGTATAAATTTATTTTTATCATTTTTTGAATTAGCTTTTATATTAAATAACATGAAATAGCAATTTGCATAATGTTGCGATATTGTAAAGTATCACAATATCTCTAGGATAAATATTATGCAAAATGTGTTATTAACGTTATGGCCGTTATTTGCGTTAATTGCGCTAGGTGCAATTTTAAGAAGAAATAAAACGTTTGAGCCTGCGTTTTGGGTGGGGGCTGAAAAATTAAATTATTTTTTACTTTTTCCTGCTTTACTAATTAATAGTTTGGCAAATGCACCTTTATCTGATCCTCAATTACCTCACCTTGCTGTAGCTATTTTTTCTGTAGTCATTACTGTCACTATTTTGTGTGTTATTTTGAAAAAAATCACAGGTTGGCCAGCTGGACGTTTTGGAGCAATCGTTCAAGGCAATATTCGATTTAACACCTATTTAGGTTTAGCTATTGTCGCTGATTTATTTGGTGTTGAAGGATTAGGAATAGCCGCCTTGATATTAGCAACACTGGTTCCTTTATCAAATGTCACTTCAGTACTTTGTTTAACCGCAGGGCAAAATGTGACATTGCGTCAACTAATATTACCTATCATAAAAAACCCTTTAATTATCTCTTGTGTTATTGGGATCATAATAAATCTGTCAGGAGTGGGGCTTCCTTTTGGTAGCGATCAATTTCTCAAATTGCTAGCAGCAACCAGCTTACCCTTGGGGCTTATTTGTATTGGTGCAGCATTACATTTATCAACACTAAAAGCAGAAAGTAAAATGATTAGTATTAATACGGTTACTCGTTTACTTATTGTGCCAATAATCGCCTATAGTGTTGCCTACTTTTTAGGTTTATCACCACTTGTGACAATACTTCTCGTTATTTTCTTTTCTATTCCAACTGCTCCTACTTCTTATATTTTAACTCGACAATTAGGGGGAGATTCTGAACTTATGGCAGGGATAATTACTTCTCAAACGATATTTGCTACGATTACATTACCTATTATTTTAAATCTTTTAGTACCATAGAAAAATTGGCGTTATTAAAAAAATACTATTTCAAAATTAAATGGTGTTTTTTTATATCATAAATTCTACTTCGTGATATTTTGAATTTCATAAACTCTAGACTTAGGTATAAAAACTATGAAAATCAACGGTGTTTCAATTCATCATGATAGAATGGAACAGATAAAAAATACAGAAGAACCATTAAATGTAAGGACCTTATGGGAGAAAATAAAAAATTGGTTTGGTTTTGGGAAAGAAGAAATCGTTATCCCATTAATTAAAGAGACTTTTTTTGATCATAGAATAAATGACTTTGAGAAAATAAAAGGATTTTGCAAATTAAGGGATCTTACTGGTGATGCATATAAAGAGAATTTTTTTATTGAAAAGAAACATAATGAAATAATTTTCTCCATTCTTTTGGATGGTAACTTTAATGATGAAAAAATAAGCTTTATATGTAATATAAATGAAGATGGATCTGATGAAATAAAAATCATAAAAGATATAATTCTATCGTTAGAAAAAATTGGATTTGATGATTTATTATTCTATGCTATAGATAAGGCTATCGAAATAAAGAAGAAAAAAATTGAAAGTGATGATATTAAAAAAGATATTATTAGCGAAATGATCATCAATAATATAAGTAGATTCAGAAGTGAGGAAAAATTCAATAGAGATTATATATTAAAACATAAATTGTATAAAAATGCTAAATTTGATTGTGAGCTATTCCCAGATAAATTAAAAGAGCTTATTGAAATTGAAAAAGAGAGTATAAAAGGAGCATCAAAATATAAGACTCTGTTAGAGAAAATTGAAACTGAACTATTTAAAGATCTATCAAGAATGACGCTGAGTATTGATTCTATTCCAATCGGTGATCTAAAAAATAAACCACAAGGTTTAGATGAGATAGAATTCAAAGAGTTAGAATTCAAAAAATTAAAAAATAAATTTACAAATTTGAATGAAAATGATAAAGAAATAATTTACTCCTTATTGTATCAAAAAGGAATTCTTGAATTTAAATCATTTTTGATGGAACAAGATCCATTTGCAGGATTAATTAATGTTCCTTATTCAGGAAAAACAACAATAAATGTTATAAAAGATGATAGTAAAAATAAAATAAGAATTGAAGTAGAAAATAAAAAATCATTACAAGATAAAAATACTAATGATATAGACAATTTAGTAAATACAGAGTTAGCGTACGTTAATGAAAAACACTATAATTTAGTCAACCTCGTTAGTGAGGAGCTTGTAGGAAAGCCTTTTTCATTGGATAAATATTTTAATGTAACTGCACTTGATTCTAATCTTTCAGAGTTATTATTAGTCGGAAATAAAATTACGTTAGAAGATCATACAAAATTAATTTTCGAATATGATTTTAAAAATAAAACACTTATTCTAGATAGTAAAAGTGAATATAAATACGCGATCTTAGAATGTTGACTATTGGGCTAAACAGAGCTTCTTGCTATTATGGTTATAAACCAATAATAAATAAGAGGCTCTTTTATGTCACAACCTCATAATCCAGAAATTCAAAAAATTATTAATGAATTAAAACAACAATATCAAAATGCTGTTGATGCATTACGCAATGCCATTATTGATTATGTTCAAGATGGAAAATTACCAGATATAAAACAAAGAGCTGAAGGAATATTTGCTTACCCTCAATTAACTGTACATTGGTATGGTGAAGTTAAAACAGAAGATAAAACGCGTGCTTATGGTAGATTATCAAAATCAGGTAATTATTCTACCACGATTACTAATCCGGCTTTATTTGAAAATTATCTGTCAGAACAACTGCAACTTATTGCTGATGCTTACCATGCTACTTTTGAAGTAACTGCTTCAAAACAAGAAATTCCTTATCCTTTTGTCATTGATGGTACAGGCATTGGTTTTGATAGAAAGATGAGTGCCTCTTTAGCAAAATACTTTCCTACTACTGATTTGTCTAAAATTGGTGATGAAATTACCGATGGTTTAATCAGTGATAGGGATATTTTACCTCTTTCTCATTTTGATGCATTGCGTACTGATTTTTCATTAGCACGTTTAAAACATTATACGGGAACATTACCTGAAGATGTTCAACCTTATATTTTATATACAAACTATAATCGTTATGTTGATGAGTTTGTTCGTTGGGCTTGTGAACAAGTTGCAGATAAGAATAGCGCATATTGCGCACTCTCTTGTGCGGGATTTCAGCAAATTACGGCGGAAACCGTTGATCCTGAAAAGTTAATTTCTGATTTAACTTGGAAGAAATATCAAATGCCTGCCTATCATTTAATTGCTAAAGAAGGTCCCGGAATAACATTAGTGAATATTGGTGTTGGCCCTTCAAATGCGAAAACAATTTGCGATCACTTAGCGGTTTTACGCCCTCATGTTTGGTTAATGATTGGTCATTGTGGCGGGCTACGTGAAAGCCAGCAACTTGGTGATTATGTTTTGGCTCATGCTTATTTACGTGATGATCATATTTTAGATGACGTTTTACCTCCTGATATTCCTATCCCAAATATTGCTGAAGTACAACGTGCACTTTATGATGCGACGAAAATGATTAGTGGTAAACCAGGACATGAAATAAAACAGAGATTAAGAACGGGAACTGTTGTTACAACGGATGATCGCAACTGGGAATTACGTTTTTCCGTTTCAGCGAGAAGATTTAACTTAAGTCGCGCCGTCGCTGTTGATATGGAAAGTGCCACAATTGCTGCACAAGGTTATCGTTTTCGCGTTCCTTATGGCACCTTATTGTGTGTATCAGATAAACCGTTACATGGTGAAATTAAATTGCCTGGTCAGGCTAATCATTTTTATGAAGGTGCGGTATCAGAACATCTGCAAATTGGTATTCAAGCGATTGAGCTATTAAAAGAAGAAGAAGATAAATTACATTCTCGTAAGTTAAGAACGTTTAACGAACCACCTTTCAGATAAAATACAATAAAATAACAGCAAAATAGCATGTTATAAAAATAAGCTTAATTTAAATACCCAATTTAATTTATTAAATTGGGTATTTTTCAGACTAAAAACGTAAATGTCGAGCCGCTTTTCTTAGTCGATCATCTCCACGTCTATCATAACGCTGAGTTGTCATAATACTGGCATGTCCCATAGCATCTTTTACCGTGACAATATCTTCACCGTTATCAAGCATTGCTGAAGCAAAGGTTCTTCTCAAATCATGGGGAGCAAATTTATCAATACCACTTTCTTGTTGGCGTATTTCTAAAATATAGTAAATGGCTTGGTCTGTTATTCGCTCATCAGTAACATCATCGAACCGACGAATTCGAGTAAAAAGGGCGCCATCTTGAGTACCTCTTATTTCATCGATCCATAATTGAACACGATCCCAAGTATCATCAGGCATATAAGACATGCGTTCTTTATTACCTTTACCCCTGACAATAAAGGCTTGATCACGAAACTGAATATGTTCGTAATTTAGAGCCACAATTTCTGAGCGACGTAATCCACAACCTAATAGCACGCTTAATATTGCGGCATCTCTTAAACCTTTCGATGAATTGTCTTTTTCACAACTTCTAAATAAAGCACGGATTTCACTGCTAGTTAGTGCACGCCCTTTGGGTAACCGACTTCCTCTTACCGATTTAACTTGGCGGATATGCTGATAACTTTCAGTATCCATTTGTTTCATTGCCCAAGCTTCTAAAGCAACACCTTTTAAGGCAGCAAGATAAGTATTGATAGTGGCGGGGGCTTTATTGGCATCAGACAACATATCAATAATTGCTTGAATATGATGACGACGAAGTGCTCCCCATTGGCAATTTTTAAGAGAAGAGAAACCGATCATTTTGGCAACAATAGTTAGAAACGATCCCATTGTTTGACGACTACGTTTTGAACCTAAACTCATTAAATATGCCATTGCAGGGTTAGTATGAGCAGGCGAGGTGAATGTTGCATTCAGATCCAATATTGCTTGTTTTTCAGACAACACTAGCGATGTTTCGGGTGTTAAATCCTGATCGTCGTGGTGAAATTCCACTGTGATTTCCTTATTAAATCAACATAACCATGATGAATATTCTAACAGATCCAAAAAAGAAAAAAGCTACTTTTTCAAAGGATCATTTTAATAAGTAGAATCGATCTTGTATGCTTTACCATCATATCGTTTATTAAATGAGCTTTTTGGGGGGGGATAATAATCGGAGCGCGTTAATGATAAAAATAACGTTAAATAGATTTAAGATAGAATGCAGGAAATAAGGGGGGAATAGGCTTATATTATGAGTTTCGTACCCAATGTTTTATCTTTTTTCTTTTTAGAAAAGGAGAAGATCAAACATAAATATTGGGTACGAAATAGAAAAATAACCGTTTAAATTTACTCTTTATAAATGGCGACAACTGGCTTTCCATCATTACCAATCGTGCCACGATACATACCTTCAGAATTAAAACTCATTGTGTAGTTACCTGTTTTATCTAATACGATAACACCGCCACTACCATCAATCGCTTTAACTTCATCAAGTGCATTTTGAGCAGCTTCTTCTAAAGGTAAATTTTTATATTTAACTTGGGTTGCGATATTAAATGCCGTTAATGTTCTGATAAACATTTCACCAGATCCTGTTGCAGATACAGCAACGGTTTCATTATCAGCATAATTACCCGCACCAATAATTGGGGAATCACCAACTCGGCCATAACGCTTGTTTGTCATGCCTCCCGTCGAAGTTCCCGCTGCCAAGTTGCCATGTTGGTCAAGAGCAACTGCACCAACAGTGCCATATTTATAATCGTACATCATAGGATCAACAAAAAGAGCAGCTGTTTTACCATCATGGTCTAAAACGACTTGTTCTTTCTCTATTGCTTTTTGAAGTTGTTGCCAACGATGTTCAGTCCTAAAATAGGAAGGATCAACAATTGTAAGCCCTTGTTCTTTAGCAAAAAGATCAGCACCATTAGAAACCATCATAACATGTGGACTTTTTTCCATCACTGCAATGGCTGCGTTAATTGGATTTTTAACCGTAGTTACACCCGCAACAGCGCCAGCTTTACGGGTTTTACCATCCATAATAGAAGCATCAAGTTCATTACGACCATCATGGGTAAAAACGGCACCTTTCCCTGCATTAAATAAGGGGGAATCTTCCATCACATTAATGGATTTTTGAACAGCTTCTATGCTGGTACCTCCACTATTTAAAACAGCATATCCAGCATTTAATGCCTCAGTTAGTTTTTCTTTATATTCTTTTTCTTGTTCTGGTGTGATGGTGTCTTTAGTAATTGTTCCTGCACCACCATGAATTACAAGGCGAATAGGGGTATCAGTATTTGCGAAAACAGAGGTAGCAAACAGTGTGCAAAGTGTTATTGTAGCGAGTTTATACTTAATATTATTCATATAACCCTTCTTGTTTTTAATTAAAATTGACGTGGTATCATCATATGGATTTTACGATCTTGATCTTAAATTCTAATTAACTACATCAAAGTACTTTGATTACTAACTGCAATAATCACTATATAAAAAGTTTAAAGTGTAAGTGGTCTGAACACTCAACTTTCTTTTTAAATTATCGATCTTCATCATGTAATAGACTGATTTCGTTATTTTTTAAATGGAAAAGTTAATGCGGTGTATATTTTTAATGTTTCTTTGTTTAATGAAGATAATAAATATAAGACGTAGCTAATAGTATTTTTTTAAGAATAAAAATAATAATGTTATTTTTACTTTTTGTTTTTATTTTATATTATGAAATTTAAAATATAAAATTTATTAAATAATATAATAAATACAATTTTTGATAATTTTAAATTAGGGATAATTCGGTTATTAATTGGGTTTTATCAAAAAATTAAGTTTTATTTTAATATTGATTAATATTTGATAACGTTTTGTTATTATTTCATTTGTATTTTAATGTAACGAAAACTAACTTTCTATATACAATTTGTGTGTTTCCTCGAATAATCAAAAATAGATGGTAGATTATGTGATAAAAGTACTACATTAATTTGGGTTAAGGCTCTATTATAATAACATAACATTTATAATTCATAAGGTTAGCTTTTAATATTTTATTTTTTTATAGTGAGTGCGTTAGCTTTATCAATACAAATGAACTATTTTTAAATATAAATAAAAAATAAAAATTAATACGTCTCATTATTTAACTATTTTCTTACATACAGCGGATAAACATATTTTTGGTATTCTTTTATGGCTAAAGGAAGGTTAAATAATTTATATGAAAAATCAAAAAAAGAGTCGTTTTTTTATTTATAGCATCATTCTTGTCGCGGTTGTTGCTGCGGGAATTTTTTGGTGGAAATCTCAAGCACCAACACTTCCTTCAGGATTTGCTCAAAGTAATGGGAGAATAGAAGCAACAGAAATCGATATTTCAACAAAGAGTCCGGGAAGAATAGACTCTATTTTAGTTCAAGAAGGTGATTTTGTTAAAGCGGGTGAAGTGTTAGCAAACATGGACACTCGAACACTTAAAGAACAACTTCATGAAGTTCAAGCTCAATTAAACCAAGCAAAAAGCAGTGTGGTCACTGCACAATCTGCATTATCACAACGTAAAAGTGAACAACTTGCAGCTCAGGCAGTTGTTCGTCAACGTATTGCGGAGCTTGATGCTGCACAAAAAAGACTTAATCGTTCTCGTGCATTAGTAAAAACTAATGCTATTTCTATTCAACAATTAGATGATGATATTGCAAGAACAGAAGGAGCAAGAGCGGCGGTTGAAGCAGCTAAAGCTCAAGAAACCGCAACCATTGCTGCAATAGAATCGGCAAAAGCGGGGATCATTCAAGCTAATACAAAAGTGGATGCTGCAACGGCAACCGAAAGACGCATCTTAGCAGAATTGGATGACAGTATTTTAAAAGCACCGCGTAATGGTCGTGTTCAGTATCGTGTCGCAGAGCCTGGTGAAGTTTTAGGCGCTGGCGGCCGTGTATTAAATATGGTCGATTTAAGTGATGTTTATATGACGTTCTTTTTACCAACAGAAGCTGCTGGTAAAGCTGCATTAGGAAGTGAAGTTCACATTATTTTAGATGCGGCACCTCATATCGTTATTCCTGCAAAAACAACCTACGTTGCTAGTGTCGCTCAATTTACACCAAAAACTGTTGAAACTGATAATGAACGATTAAAACTCATGTTTCGTGTAAGAGCGCGTATTGCACCTGAATTACTTGAAAAACACCTTGAATATGTCAAAACAGGATTACCGGGTCGTGCTTATATTAGATTAGATAATAACCAATCTTGGCCAACTGATTTAGAGGTGAAATTACCGCAATGAGTCAAACAATGAGAACGCAAAGTCATTCTCATATCATTGAATTGACTCATGTATCCCAACATTATGGCGATACCAAAGCGCTTGATGATGTGACATTGGCTATTCCTGCTGGAAAAATGGTCGGGCTAATTGGCCCTGATGGTGTAGGGAAATCGAGCTTGATCTCTCTTATTGCTGGTGCGAGAGAAATCCAAACTGGGCAAATAATTGTTTTAAACGGTGATATGAATGATGTTGAACACCGAAGAGCTGTTTGTCCTCGTATTGCTTATATGCCTCAAGGATTAGGTAAAAATCTTTATCACACACTTTCTGTTTTTGAAAATGTGGATTTTTTTGGTCGTTTATTTGGTCAATCAAAACAAGAGCGGGCAGAACGCATAAATGATTTACTTGAAAGTACGGGTTTAGCCCCATTCCGTGATAGGCCTGCGGGTAAACTTTCTGGAGGAATGAAACAAAAACTGGGTTTATGTTGTGCGCTTATTCACGATCCAGAGTTACTTATTCTCGATGAACCCACTACTGGGGTTGACCCGTTATCCCGCGCGCAATTTTGGGAATTAATTAATCGTATACGTAAGCGTCAAAAAAATATGAGCGTATTAGTAGCGACCGCTTATATGGAAGAAGCTGAACGTTTTGATTGGTTGGTTGCTATGGATGCCGGAAAAATATTAGCAACAGGCCATGCCGATGAATTAAAAGCCCAAACTCATACTGATGAACTAGAAGCTGCTTTTATCGAGTTATTGCCAGAAGAGAAAAAGAAAGATCATCAAAAAGTGATTATCCCTCCAAGAGATAAAAGTGACGATGATACTATCGCCATTGAAGCACAAGATTTAACCATGCGTTTTGGGCAATTTGTTGCAGTAGACCATGTAAGCTTTCGTATTCCTAAAGGAGAAATTTTTGGATTCTTAGGATCGAATGGTTGTGGTAAATCAACTACTATGAAAATGCTGACAGGTTTACTCGAAGCGAGTGAAGGGCGAGCTTGGTTATTTGGTCAAGAAGTTGATCCTAAAGATATTGAAACACGTCGTCGTGTTGGTTATATGTCTCAAGCATTTTCACTTTACAGTGAATTGACTGTACGACAAAACCTTGAATTACACGCCAAGCTTTTTCATATTCCAGAAGAGGAAATTCCTCAACGTGTTAGGGAAATGAGTGAGCGTTTTAATTTAACGGATGTTGAAGAAATAATGCCTGATGGTTTGCCATTAGGAATTCGTCAGCGTTTGTCGCTCGCCGTTGCTGTTATCCATAAACCTGAAATGTTGATATTGGATGAACCAACTTCAGGGGTTGATCCCATTGCGCGAGATATGTTCTGGAATTTGATGGTTGACCTATCAAGACGTGACGGTGTCACTATTTTTATCTCAACTCACTTTATGAATGAAGCGGCACGTTGTGACCGAATGTCGCTGATGCATGCTGGTAAAGTATTAGTCACAGATACACCTGAAAATTTAGTTAAAAATAGCCAATTTGATACGCTTGAAGAAGTCTTTATTGATTACCTTAAAAAGGCATCAGGTGAACAAGAGGCACCTGAACTTGATGAAAAAAGCCTACAACTTCCAGCATCTAGTCATGAAAGTGCAGAAAAAGCGTTAAAGCAACGATTTAGTTTACGGCGTTTATTTAGCTATAGTATTCGTGAAGGTATGGAATTACGCCGAGATCCGGTACGCCTTACTTTAGCGCTATTAGGTACGGTGATCTTGATGTTTATTATGGGTTACGGTATTAGTCTAGATGTAGAAAATCTACGCTTCGGTATTATGGATAGAGATAAAACAGGGTTAAGTCAGGCATATAGCCAAAACCTTTCAGGCTCTCGTTATTTTATTGAAAAGGCACCTATCACCGATTATGACCAACTGGAAAAGCGGTTGCGTAGTGGTGATATTACGGTTGCGATTGAAATTCCTCCTAACTTTGCGCGAGATGTTGCCAAAGGCCATACTGTAAAAATAGGTGTCTGGATTGATGGCGCAATGCCTAATCGGGCTGAAACTGTTCGCGGTTATATTCAGGCAATGCATACAACATGGATGCTTGATATGGCTATGCGTCAACCAACTAATGTGGTTGATAAATTATCACCTATTAATATAGAAACCCGTTATCGCTATAATCCTGATGTAAAAAGTTTACCCGCCATTGTACCAGCAGTTATTCCACTGTTATTGATGATGATCCCTGCAATGTTAAGTGCATTGAGTGTCGTTCGTGAAAAAGAGCTGGGTTCTATTATTAATCTTTATGTTACACCTATCACCAAAGCAGAATTTTTGCTAGGCAAGCAATTTCCTTACATCTTGTTGGGTATGTTTAACTTTTTTATGCTCTGTGCGCTTTCTGTCTTTGTGTTTGGGGTAAGTTTTAAAGGGAGTATGTTAACGCTTTCTTTAGGTGCATTACTCTATATCACCATTGCTACTGGAATGGGATTACTCATTTCTTGCTTTATGAAAAGTCAGATTGCAGCCATTTTTGGTACTTCAATTATTACCTTAATTCCAGCAACACAATTTTCAGGAATGATTGATCCTGTTTCGTCACTGGAAGGTATAGGTAAATGGATAGGGCATATTTATCCTACATCTCACTTTTTAACTATCTCAAGAGGAACATTCTCTAAGGGATTAAACCTTTTTGATTTACCTTGGTCTTTTATTCCTTTGCTTATCACTATCCCAATTGTTATTGGGTTGAGTATCTTTTTCTTGAAAAAGCAGGAGGCTTAAATGTGGCGCACAATTCAAAATGTGTTTAATTTAGGCGTAAAAGAGCTACGTAGTCTCTCTCGTGATAAAGCGATGTTGGCGTTAATTGTGTTTGCTTTTACTGTGTCTATTTATTCATCAGCAACTGTTACACCCGGTTCGTTGCATCACGCGCCGATTGCTGTTGCTGATCAAGATAAATCTCAGCTATCTGCACGTATTGTAAATAGTTTTTATATGCCTTATTTCTTACCTCCAGCTGAGATTACTCCTGAGCAAATTGATGGTTTATTAGATAGAGGAGCTTATACCTTTGCACTCGATATTCCGCCTAATTTTCAGCGTGATCTCTTAGCAGGTCGAAAACCTGAAATACAAGTTAATATTGATGCAACGAGAATGAGCCAAGCTTTTTTAGGTAATAGCTATATTCAAAATATTGTAATGGGTGAAGCAAAAACCTTTTTAGCGAAAAATAGAACCAACGATCCACTGCCTGTTGATTTGGAAGTTAGAATGAGTTTCAACCCGAATCTGACACAATCTTGGTTTGGTTCTGTTATGGCAATTATCAATAATATCACTATGTTATCGATAGTATTAACAGGAGCAGCATTAATAAGAGAGCGAGAGCATGGCACCATTGAGCACTTACTGGTTATGCCTGTAACTCCCTTTGAAATCATGCTTTCTAAGATATGGTCAATGGGATTGGTTGTATTATTGGCATCAGCTATGTCGCTGGTCTTAGTCGTGAAATCTTTACTTCATGTTCCTATCGAAGGTTCTGTTCTACTGTTTATGTGTGGTGTTGCTTTAAGCTTATTTGCGACAACCTCAATAGGCATTTTTTTAGGAACAATGGCTCGCTCAATGCCTCAATTTGGTTTATTGATGATTATGGTATTGTTGCCATTAAATATGCTATCAGGAGGGATGACATCACGAGAAAGTATGCCCCAGTTTGTACAGGATGTAATGCAAACAATGCCAACTACACACTTTGTTAGCTTAGCTCAGGCTATTTTATATCGTGGTGCTGACTTCTCGATTGTGTGGCCACAATTCATTATCTTAATTGTTATTGGCTCTGTGTTTTTTTCATTAGCATTATTACGTTTTAGAAAAACCATTTCGGCAATGGCTTAATGTCATTATGTTATAGAAAATATTAAGGCATAAATCGATAGCCGATCCCCGTTTCTGTCATTAAATGCACTGGACATGCGGGATCGGTTTCTAGTTTTTGGCGTAAATGTCCCATATAAATGCGCAAATAGTGACTGTGTTCAACGAAATTAGGTCCCCAAACATGTTGCATTAAATGCCGTTGAGTAAGCACTTTACCGCTGTTATTAACCAATTCGCTTAGCAAACGAAATTCTGTTGGTGTTAAATGAACGGGTTCATTTTGACGAGTAACAATACGATTAACCCAATCAATTGTAATATCGCCAAACGTAAATTGTGTGCTCTGTGTTTCTTGTTTAACAAAACGGCGTAGTGATGCTCTGACTCTGGCGAGTAGTTCACTGATGCCAAAGGGTTTAGTCAGATAGTCGTCCGCTCCTGCATCAAGCGCTTTCACTTTATCTTGTTCCGAATCTCGCGCTGAAAGTACGATAACGGGTGTACTACTCCATTGGCGAAAGTCTTGAATAAAACACAGCCCATCTTTATCAGGTAAACCCAGATCAAGAATGACTAAATCAGGTTTTCTTGATGCGGCTTCAATTAACCCACGTTGACATTCATTGGCTTCATAAACACGAAATCCTTCGTTCTCTAAAGCAAGCCGAACAAAGCGTAAGATCTCTTTTTCATCTTCAATAATTAAAATGTTATATGGAGTCACTGTTTTATTTCAATCACATCAATATCAGGGAGTGATTTTAAAGGTAAAACAAAGTGGAAACTTGCTCCACCTTTTTTATGGTTTTCAGACAAATTAAGGTTTTCAGCCCAGATTTCACCTTCATGTAAGCGAATAATCGCGCTACATATTGCTAGACCTAATCCAACACCAGGAATTGCGGATTCTTTTACTGCGCGTGAAAATTTATTAAAAATAAGTTGTAGTTGGTCAGTTGGAATACCATCGCCTTCATCCCACACTTCAACATGAATTTTAGAAGCTTCAATATAGGCTCTTACTCCAATCTTTGTGCTTGATGTCGTATATTTCACTGCATTTTCAAGTAAGTTCGTGATAACTCGTTCAATTAAATTACCATCGCAATAGAGCAATAAATCAGCGGAAATATCAATTTCTAATGGATGTTTATCAAGTAAATAAGAGAGAGAACGAATGGCACTTCCTGTAATTTCTTGCAACGAATTCCATTGTAAATTCACTTGAATGCCGCCAGATTGAATACGTGCCATATCAAGTAAATTATTGACCAAGCGTGAGGTGGTAAGGATCTGTTGTCGAATTTGGCTAACTTGTTCTGTATGAGATGAACCTTCAGCGCTTAAATCGAGAAGTAAAATCTCTGATTGTCCAAAAAGAACAGTAAGCGGTGTTTTTAAATCATGAGAAAGTGCAGCCAATAATGCATTTCTTAATTGTTCTCGTTCGATGTTAATTCGAGATTGTTCTGCAATTTCAGCCTGTTGTAATCGCTCGAGTGCATTAGCAATCAGACCATTAAAAGTTTGCAATAGCTGCTGTTGTTCAGGGATAAGCAGTTGGCGAAGATTATTCGGTTCAATCGCTAAAATAGCTAAAACTTGTTGAGAGGCAGTAATCGGATGCAATTGATAAGGCACACTTGGCAGAGTATCTGTGCCTGCACCAGCAATTTGGTCTTTATCACAACACCAACGTGCAATTGCATTATCAATAGGTAAATGCCCCATACCTTGCGCATAAAAAGGTGTTAATTCACCTTGTTTGTTGGGAAGCAATAAGCAAACTTTGGCATCAAACGCACTTGATAAAAAATGGTAACTGGTACGAACAACGTCTTGTAACGTTACCGCTCGACCCAGTTCTCTTGTCATTTCAAATAAGTGGCGAGTGCGTTGTTCTCGATAACGGGCGACACGAGTTTGATAACGCATACCCGCAGTTAAATTACCGACCACTAATCCTACAATAAGCATGACGGTGAAAGTGATCAAATATTGCATGTCGAGTACAGCGAGTGAAAAGTGGGGCTGTACAAAAAACAAGTCAAAACTAATAACGTTGATTAATGCTGCAAAAATAGAAGGACGACGACCAAAAAAGAGTGCAATTAATACAACACCCAATAAATAGAGTGTCACTAAGTTGGCTTTATCAAGGGCTAATAGAAATGTGCGAGAGAATAAGGTTATCGCTAAACATAATCCAATCGCTGTTAAATAGCCTTTTATCTCTTGTCGCCATTTATCATTTTGCAGTGGTGCTGTTTTGGTTTTATAACGAATGTCCTCATCATTGAGAGCAACACTAATAACATGGAGGTCGGGTGCATAACGTGCTAATTTTTCTGCAAAACGCATCCGTATCCAACGTTTTAACCATTGCCATTTTTGGTAAGCACGTTGACCAATAATCACTTTTCCAAGATTATGCTCTCTGGCGTAGCGGATCACCGCTTTTTCAGCTTGATTATCAGAAAGGATCGCGGTTCTTGCACCTAGATGTTGTGCCAGTTTTAGCGAGTGTAAAATAGCTCGGCGTTTATGCTCTCCAATTTGATGAAGCTTAGGAGTTTCAACATAAATAGCATGCCATTGGCAACCAAAAGCGGCAGCATAACGCGCTGCCGTGCGAACTAATTTGTCGTTACCGCCATGAGCACCAAGGCATACCATCAGACTATCTGTGGTGTGCCAAACAGGAGCCGTTCCTTGGCTATCTCGAAACTCTTTAACTTGTGTATCAACTCTATCTGCCATACGGCGTAAAGCTAATTCTCGTAGTGCGATTAAATTACCTTTACGAAAAAAGTGTTCGATGGCCCGTTCTGCTTGTCCAGCTAGATATACTTTGCCTTCATGCAACCGTTGTTGTAGATCATCAGGCGGTAAATCCACCATAACCACTTCATCAGCACTATCAAAAATATAGTCAGGGATCGTCTCTTGGACACGAATTCCTGTAATACTTCCCACGATATCATTAAGACTTTCAATGTGTTGCACATTTATTGTGGCAAGTACATCAATACCTGCATCCAACAGCTCTTCCACATCTTGCCAACGCTTAGGATGCCGGCATTTATGAGGGTTACTAAATGCCAGCTCATCCATTAAGATCACCGCTGGGTGTCTGGCTAATGCGGCATCTAAATCAAATGCGACAAGCTTTCTACCATGATGATGAATACGTTGTGGCGGCAATAAAGGTAATCCGTGAAGTAATGCCGCCGTTTCTTGTCTTTGGTGCGTTTCGACAATACCAGCAAGCACATCAATACCTTGCTGGTGGAGGCGTTGAGCTTCTTGCAACATGGTGTAAGTTTTCCCTACACCTGCACAAGCCCCAAAAAATATTTTTAGTCGTCCACGAGTTGTTGTTCGCGTTGAAGCGAGTAAATCATCGGGTGAGGGACGTTGCCATTGTTGGTCATGTTCCATTTTATTGAACACTCACTCTTTTGTGTTTTTCTGCACTTAATCTATCAAGTGCCTGATTAAGCTTAAAGACATTAATCACAGGCTCACCTAAAAATGAGATTAATGGTGTTGTCGTATTCTCTTTTATTAATTGCTTAATCTCATCTTTAGTGAGTTGACGAGAGTGTGCAATATTTTCAACTTGGTAATAGGCCGCTTGTAATGAAATATGAGGATCAAGTCCACTCCCTGATGCGGTCACTAAATCAACAGGAACAGCCTGATCATTATCAACCGCTTTTTGCCACATTTGAACGCGTTTCGTGACCTCATTAAGCAATAATGGATTTGAAGATGCTAATTGGCTAGCGCCTGAAGCCATGCTGTTATAGGGCATTTCTGACGTCATTGATGGACGACTTTTAAAATAATCATCCCGTGTAAATTGTTGCCCAATAAATTCAGATCCAATGAGCTTGTTATCTTGATAAACCAATGAACCATTCGCTTGCCATGGGAAAATAAGATTGGCTAATCCTGTAACAAGCAAAGGATAGGCGAGTCCGGTTATTAATGTGAGTAATAATAACATTACTAAGGATGAACGAAATAGATGCATATAGAGCTCCTTAAAACCCAATAAACGCTAAGATCATATCGATGATTTTAATGCCAATAAAAGGGACTAATAATCCGCTGATCCCATATAAAGAGAGGTTACGGCGCAATAATGAATGCGCAGAAACAGGGCGATAATGCACACCTTTAAGGGCAAGAGGGATCAAAAAGACAATGATTAAGGCATTAAAAATAACCGCAGATAGCATGGCAGATGCTGGTGAATGTAAGTTCATGACATTAAGCATGTTGAGCTGTGGGTAGGTGACAGCGAAAGCCGCAGGAATAATGGCGAAGTATTTGGCGATATCGTTGGAAATACTAAATGTGGTTAAAGCGCCCCGTGTCATTAGCATTTGTTTACCAATATGCACAACTTCGATTAATTTTGTTGGATTAGAGTCTAAATCGACCATATTTCCCGCTTCTTTGGCAGCTTGAGTGCCTGAATTCATGGCAACAGCGACATCCGCTTGCGCCAAAGCTGGAGCATCATTAGTACCGTCACCCGTCATTGCGACTAATCGACCTTCTGATTGATATTGGCGAATTAATGCCAGTTTTGCTTCAGGTGTTGCTTCAGCCAGAAAATCATCAACACCAGATTCTGCTGCGATAGCCGCCGCCGTAAGATGATTATCACCGGTGATCATGACGGTTTTTATACCCATTTGGCGAAGTTGAGCAAAGCGCTCTTTAATTCCACCTTTCACAATATCTTTAAGTTCAACAACACCTAAAATTTTCTGATTTTCCACTACCACCAGCGGTGTTCCTCCGGATCTCGCTACTTGCTCAACTATCGCGGTGACTTCATCAGGAAAATGGCCGTGACTGACTTCAATATGGCGACGAATAGCATCAACGGAACCTTTGCGGATCAAGCGCTCTCCTAAATTGACACCACTCATTCTTGTCATTGCAGAGAAGGGAATAAAAGAAGCTCCAATTGATGCTAAATCACGTTCGCGCAAATTAAAACGCTGTTTAGCGAGGATCACAATACTTCTGCCTTCGGGCGTTTCATCTGCAAGCGAGCTTAATTGTGCTGCATCAGCAAGTTGTTTTTCGCTAATACCCGAAAGAGGGATAAAACGAGAAGCTTGACGGTTACCGAGTGTAATCGTGCCTGTTTTATCAAGAAGTAAGACATCAACATCACCGGCGGCTTCAACAGCACGCCCACTGGTTGCAATCACATTGGCATCTAACATGCGGCTCATTCCCGCCACACCAATTGATGAAAGCAAGCCGCCAATCGTTGTGGGAATAAGACACACCAACAAAGCAATTAAAGTGACAACAGAAATAACCTCACCATGACCTTGAAATTCGACAGAAAACACACTAAATGGATAAAGTGTTATACAAGCCAATAAGAAAATCAGCGTCAGTGCAGTTAATAAGATGGTCAAAGCAACTTCATTCGGCGTCTTTCTACGCTTTGCACCTTCTACCATTCCAATCATGCGGTCGAGAAATGAATTACCTGCCTCAGCAGTGCAGCGAATAATCAGCCAATCTGACAATACTCGAGTGCCACCAGTCACAGAAGAAAAATCGCCACCTGATTCACGAATAACAGGTGCTGATTCACCCGTAATCGCACTTTCATCAACAGAAGCACCACCTTCAATGACTTCACCATCACAAGGAATAGTTTCGCCAGCGTTGACTAAAACGATATCACCTTTATGCAATGAGAAAGAGTCAACGGTTTCTTTCGAGGCATTAATGTCTGCATGATGTAAACGTATCGCTTTGGATTGTTGTTTAGCACCTCGTAAGCTAGCAGCTTGTGCTTTGCTTCGACTTTCTGCTAATGATTCAGCGAAATTGGCAAATAGCAATGTCACCCATAACCAAAACATGACTTGTGAAGTAAAGTGATTATCATCAGGAAGATAACCTAACAGCGAAGCAATCCAAATTCCGGTAGTTAAGAGCGCACCCACATAAACAATAAACATAACGGGGTTACGCCATTGTGCTTGAGGCGTACATTTTTTTATCGCATCAAAGAAAGCCGATATCACAGTTTTTCTGTCAAATAGTTGAGTTTTTTTCATGATACGTTTCCTTATTTAGCCCAGAACAGCTGTAGGTGTTCTGCAATAGGGCCAAGTGCTAATGCCGGAACAAAAGTTAAAGCGCCGATCATTAATACAGTGAGGATCAATAACAAAATAAATAGCGGTGAAGTGGTAGAGAGTGTTGCTAAGCTTTCTGGCTGACGCTTTTTCACGGCTAAACTACCTGCGATAGCTAAAACAGGTAACATGACACCAAAGCGACCAATCAACATGGAAAGCCCTAATAATAGATTGTAAAAAGGTGAGCTGGCTTGAAGCCCGGCAAAAGCACTACCGTTATTATTAGCCGCAGAAGTAAAAGCGTATAACACTTCACTAAAGCCATGAGGACCTGGATTTAAAATGGCTTCACGACCAACATCAGTAAATAAGGCGAGGGTTGTACCTAATAAAACAACGGCAGGAGAAATTAAAATAGCAACCGCTACCCATTTCATTTCGGCAACACCAATCTTTTTACCAAGGTATTCAGGTGCTCGACCAACCATTAATCCAGCGATAAACACCGCTAATAATACATAGAGGATCATGCCGTAAAATCCTGATCCTACACCACCAAATACCACTTCTCCTGTTTGCATTAACCACATTGGCACCATGCCACCCAAAGCGGTTAATGAGTCATGCATGGCATTAACTGCACCACAAGATGCCGCTGTTGTGACAGCAACAAAAATAGCACTACCGATTATGCCAAAGCGTGTTTCTTTGCCTTCCATATTCAGCGAGCTATCTGTACCAGCAAAGATAAATTCTGGATTTCCTTGCCATTCAGCCCAAGTGGCCACAATAACAGCAACAATAAAAATTAACGTCATAGCCCAAAGTAAGGTATGACCTTGGCGCTGTGCTCCACTTAAACGACCAAAGGCAAAACATAAGGCAGTAGGAATAAGAAATATGGCAAGTATCTGCAAGAAGTTACTTAATGATGTTGGATTTTCGTAAGGATGGGCAGAGTTTGCCGCGAAATAGCCACCGCCATTTGTTCCTAACAATTTAATGGCTTCTTGAGAAGCAACTGGCCCCATAGGTAACCATTGCTGTTGACCATCAAGACCTTGGCTTAATATCGCTGGGTGAAAGTTTTGTATTACCCCTTGGCTGACAAATAACAGTGACCAAACAATTGATAAAGGGAGTAGGACATATAATGTAATGCGCCCAATATCGACCCATGCATTCCCTAATGAGGAACAAGAGGACTGTGTTAGCGCTCTAATTAAAACAAAAGCGACAGCAATACCCGTTGTTGCAGATAAGAAGTTTTGCACTGCAAGCCCTGTCATTTGGCTTAAATAACTCACTGCGGTTTCACCGCTGTAAGCTTGCCAATTAGTATTAGTGATAAAGCTAATTGTGGTATTTAACGCTAAGTCCCAATTCATATTAGATGCAAATTGAGGGTTTAAAGGTAAATAGCCTTGGTTAAGCAGTATGACAAATAATAGAATTGCGCCCATTAAGTTAAAAATAAGTAGGGCAAGCATATAGTGATACCAGCTCATCGGCTGGATTGCTTTTCCTGCGGGCTTAAAACCACAACAACGCCAAATAACATGTTCGGTTTGAGTAACCCAATGAGGTAAGTCACCTTCAATAAGGCGAGCTAAATAATGTCCAAGCATTTTCCCCATCACTAATAATGTGATCAGAAAAACAGCAAGATAGATCAACATCGTTGTTGCCATTTTTAAAATGCCTCTGCGTGGAATAACACATAGATAAGATAAGCAGTGAGCAAAACAACTAACGTCACAGCACCGAATATCAGCATCAGAACAATCCTTTTACTATTTAGATTGAGTGAGCGTACTGAATGGGCTGTAAAGATGTTGATAAAAGAGAGGTGAGAAGTGTAAAAAAAGTATAAAAATGGGGATTATTCATAATAATGATATCGAAATGAAATTATTAAAAATGAATTTTAATAATTCACTTAATATAAAATCATTGATAATTAAAAATATGAATTAATATAAATGTAATTAGATTAATTAATGTGACAATATTATTTTTATAATGCATTGTTTTGTTCTCGACTTTATTTTAAATAAAATAAAGAATTGTTTAATTTAATTATTCCATTATATAAAGAGTTACTATGTCTGAAAATACTTCTATTCGCGACAAAGCCTTGCTTTACCATTTGACATGTCTAGATAATTTACCAAATATCTTAGAAACAGGATTGCGCTCAAGAGCTTCACTGAGTGATGATTTTATTGATGTAGCTGATGGAAATATAATACAAGGAAGAGAGGCAAAAACACTTGAACAAATGGTACCATTTCACTTTTTCGCCGGTAATCCATTTGATGGTCGCGTATTGGTTGACAATAAAGATCTTGATTTTTGCGTTATAACTGTTCGCCGTAATTTAGCTAAAGTTAATAATTGGAAAATAATTCCGGCACATCCTTTAGCGTCAGAGGGAGTGGATATAATGAGCTATGATGAAGGCATGGAAGCCATAAACTGGGAGTTATTAGATAAAAGAGATTATAAAGATACAATGTGTAAACTTGTTTGTATGGCGGAGTGTCTTTCCCCTGATACTGTTCTTGCAAGTTCTTTTTTCAATATTTATGTAAAAGATGCTAATATGGAAGATGTTGTGAGAGACTTATTGAAAAAAAATAAGTTAAATATACATGTCGATATCATGGAACATTTCTGCGTAAAAAAATGATTATATATTCTTCAGGTGATATTTTTGAATCGAATACAACCGCATTGGTTAATGCGGTTAACTGCCAAGGTGTGATGGGTAAAGGCATTGCCTATCAATTCAAAGAAAAATTCCCGAAAAATTTTATAAATTATAAAACCGCTTGTGATGAAAATAGATTTAAGATTGGCAATATTCTTATTACTAGCGAAAAAGGAAAATTAATTGTTAATTTTCCTACAAAAGATACATGGCGCAAAAAATCACAATATGAATATATCGAAAAAGGACTATTAACGTTAAAAGAAGAAATAATAAAAAGAAAAATTAACTCAATAGCATTACCACCATTAGGTTGTGGCAATGGTGGATTGGATTGGAACCGAGTAGAAGAACTCATTATAAATATATTTTCAGATTTAGAAAATGTCGATATTTTATTATATGCACCAATAACAAAAAATATAGATTCTAAAGATAAAGCTCTATTAAATATAGATCATTTAATTGTACTTTATGCTATGTCGCATCTTAAAGATAAAAGAAGATATAGCTTAAATACTTTATTTTATTTATGTCAGAAACTATCGGGTTATAACTCTTTTAATTTTAGTGTTGTTTACGGTAGAGCTTATTCAAATGATCTTGATGTTATTACGAATGATCTTAGAAATTTAAAAGAAAAACAAAGTGTTAATTTTGATTCTTTTATAGATAATTATATTAATACTCATATATCAAAAAAAATGGAAAATGAGTTTAAAAAAATAGTTCCAAAACTAAAAATCTATATTGAATTACTTAATGAGTTAGATGGAAAAGACGAATTTTCAGAACTAATTAATATAGTTGAAATTATTTCTAATAAAGATATTTTCACTTCCATTCTTTTGGAAAATAATGACACCAAAAAAGTGATAATCGAAAAAATGATTAATATAGGGTTTATCCAAGAGAATATATTAGGTCAATATGAATTTAACTATAATTTGAAGTAATATTATAAAAAACCAGCCATTAAGGCTGGTCTATCTATTAGTAACGCTATTTTGTTATTAGTAAAACAGTTATTAGCAAAATAACTGTTTTTCAGCAGGGGTGATATTTAGCAGAGATTGCCAGTTTTTTAGCGTTAATGTCGCCAGCATAGCTAAACCTTCATAATAAGGGAATGCACCTTGCAGAGATAACTTCTCTAAATAACGATAACCCCACGGCAGAAGGTGTTCTGCTAATAGCTCATTTAATTTTTCAGGACGAGTTTCTGCAATCCATGCCACCATCATCACCATTAAACCAAAATGATCTTCAGGTTCATTTTGAGTTAACGCAATATCAATGCCATTTTCTAGCATCCATTCACGTAGATCTAATGTTGAATTACCGAATAATACATTTTCATGATCAAGGTAAACAGAGCCCCAAGGTGGCGCAGGCAGTGCGTAAGGGCCAACAAATAAACGTTGATATGCCTGTGCTAAAGTTTCTTCCGCTAATGCAGTTTGTGAAAGAAGGTTAGCAATGCGTTGCTTTTCTTCATCACTGCCATAAGGCCATTCTTCAACCCACTTTTGACTAGACAGCAGCTCGACAATGTCACTTTTCTCAGTAGGTGCATAATAAAAAGCCGCGCCTAAAATACGGGCAGTGAGAGAAATATCAGTAATAAGTTGTTGTTCCATAATATTTTTATAATCCGCTTAGATTTATTGTCTTTACTATATGCGATTTTCTATCTAAACATAATGACGAAGATTAAAAAAGAGCGATACCGTAATATAAAAGGAAAACCGCCATAACAGATAAAAAGAGTGTGCTTTTTAACTATTACAGCGGTTTAGATGGGTGAAAAATTAATTAACCCACTACTGCCATGCCGACAGTCATATGTAAACCATAGAACACGCCGCGTCCTATAAACTCACCAGCAAACACTAAAATAAAGCCCAATGCTAACAAAGCAATCGAAGGGTTATTTTTACGTAACAGTGGGGCAATCCAACAACTCAAGCCTAAGACTAAAGCCACTAATTTAATCCCCATCAAAGCTCCATAGTTAGGGACTAAATCCACCGCTTTTTGCACAGAGGTTTGAATAGAACCTAATTCAAAACCTTGTGATGTTGCCACAATAGCACTCACAAGAATGGCGATAACACTGAGTAATGGCAATGCACTGACACAGTTTAGATTAAAACCTGCAATACGCATTAAGAGTGCCGCTAAAACAGGACCACAGATAAAGGCCGTTAGCACAAAATTAAATGTGGTATAGCTGTTATACCAAGTCGGAACAGTATCAATTTGGTATACACGAGAGATAGCCGTAATAAATAATGCAGCTAATACCATAACCAGTGCGACCCATAATTTGCCTAATGCAACAGGCATTTTATTAAGTACAGCCAGTAACCAGTAAATACCTCCCAGCGCAAAGAAAATTGAACCGCTAGCAATTTCATTACTTAATGATGAGTGACCCAAACGAAGTAATGAGTTAAATGCGCGTAATGGGGTTCCCATATGCATCATGGATAATAAGAAGCCAATACCCATTAATGCCCAGAGTCCAAACATGCTGTAATGCACTTTTCGGTTCATTTCTGCGGAAAGCTTACCCGAAAGGATAGCGCACCCCATAATAATAAAGGCACCCGCAACACTTTGGCCGATAACAGTAAAAAACATTAGTGGCCATTCATGCAATCCCACCATCTTACACCTCCTCTGGGTTTGCCAGATGACCAGTGGTATCACCCACAGGACGGCTATTGGCATTTAATTTAAGGACAATATTTGGTTTGGTGTATTTTGCTGAAGGAAGTGGTGCAATTTCAGCTAAATCACCATATTTAGCGCGTAACTCTTCAATAGGTGCCATATCTAATGCACGCAGTGGACAAGATTCGACACAAATAGGTTTTTTGCCTTCAGCCACACGTTCATAGCAACCATCACATTTGGTCATATGACCTTTGACTTCATCAAATTGCGGTGCGCCGTAAGGGCAAGCCATATGACAATAACGACAACCGATACAAATATCTTCATTAACAACAACAAAGCCGTCTTCACGTTTATGCATCGCGCCACTTGGGCAAACTTTGGCACAAGCTGGATCGTCACAGTGGTTACACGAAATAGATAGGTAATAAGCAAACACGTTTTGTGTATAAACGCCATCTTGCTCAGTCCAATCACCACCCGCATATTCATAAATACGGCGGAAATTCACTTCAGGGGATAAATTTTTAAAATCCTTGCACGCCAGTTCACAGGTTTTGCAGCCGGTGCAACGACTTGAATCAATATAAAAACCATATTGCGTTGACATAACCAGACTCCTTACGCCTTGACGACTTCAACAAGATTACTGTGAGAAGGATTACCCTTAGCGAGAGGTGAAGGGCGTTGTGTCGTTAACACGTTAATACTACCTGCGTGATCAATTCGATTACTGTCTGGGTTATACCAAGCACCTTCGCTTAAGCCGACCACGCCCGGTAAAATACGAGGTGTGACTTTCGCATTGATCCGAACTTCACCACGATCGTTATAAATACGCACTAAATCACCGTGTTTGATACCGCGTTTAGTAGCATCAACAGGGTTGATCCATATTTCTTGAGGGCAAGCTGCCTTTAAGACATCAACGTTGCCATACGTTGAGTGAGTGCGTGATTTATAGTGGAATCCTGTCATTTGTAATGGATATTTTTCCATTGCTGGATCGCCATAGCTTTCAAAACCAGCAGAGTAGATAGGCAGTGGATCAATCACATCGTCAGACGCGAGTTCCCATGTCGCTTTAATGTCGGCAAGTTGAGAAGAATAAATCTCAATTTTACCTGATGGCGTTGTTAATGGGTTGTTTTCAGGATCTTCACGGAATTTACGATAAGCAACGTGATGACCTTCAGGATCGCGTTTTTTGAAGATACCTTGAGCACGGAATTCTTCAAAAGTCGGCAATTCAGGTAAGTTTTGACGAGATTGCTCATAAAGGTGACGTAGCCACTCTTCTTGTGTTCGGTTTTCAGTGAATTTTTCACCCACACCCATGCGTTTTGCAATTTCGCTTGTCATTTCATAGATATTACGGCTTTCAAAGCGAGGTTTGATTGCCTGATCAGCGAAAATAACATAAGCCATATTACCTGCTGATGCATCCATACAGAAATCCATTTGTTCTGATGCTGTGCAATCAGGAAGTAGAATGTCGGCATACTTAGCAGATGCTGTCATATGGTTATCGATCACCACAATCATTTCGCATTTTTTATCGTCTTGCAAAATGTCATGAGTACGATTGATTTCAGAATGTTGGTTTACTAAGCAGTTGCCCGCGTAGTTCCATACCATTTTGATTGGTACATCAAGTTTGTCTTTACCACGAACACCGTCACGGGTTGCCGTCATTTCTGGACCACGTAAAATGGCATCTGTCCACATAAACATAGAAATGCTGGTGGTAACAGGGTTAGTAAAGGTTGGCATACGAACAAAAGGAATACTGTAAGAGCCTTCACGAGCGCCAGTATTACCGCCGTTAATTCCCACATTACCCGTTAAAATAGAGAGCATTGCGATAGCACGAGAAGCAAGCTCACCGTTAGAACGACGTTGAGGACCCCAGCCTTGTGTAATATAAGCAGGTTTCGCTGTTGCGATTTCACGGGCTAATTTAACAATGCGTGAAGCAGGAATACCAGTGATCTGCGCCGCCCACTCAGGCGTTTTTGGCTGACCATCTGCACCATTACCTAAAATATAGGCTTTATAGTGGCCATTTTTTGGCGCACCCTCTGGCATAGTGGTTTCATCGTAACCAACACAATATTTATCTAAGAAAGGCTTATCAACTAAGTCTTCTTTAATCATGACATAAGCTAATGCATTAACTAATGCAGCATCTGTTCCTGGACGAATTGGGATCCATTCATCTTCACGACCAGCACCCGTATCGGTATAGCGTGGATCGATGATAATCATTCGTGCATCAGATTTTTCACGAGCTTGTTCAACGTAATAGGTGACACCGCCACCACTCATACGGGTTTCACCCGGATTATTACCGAACATCACGACAAGTTTGGTGTTTTCAATATCTGAAGGGCTATTACCATCTGCCCAACCACCATAAGTATAATTTAAGCCCGCTGCGATTTGCGCCGTACTATAGTCACCATAATGATTCAGATAACCACCACAACAATTCATTAAACGTGCAATTAATGTTGCACCTGGTGGCCAAGACTTCGTCATGGTGCCACCTAATGTTCCTGTACCGTAGTTTAGATAAATAGATTCATTACCATAATCTTTGATTAAACGTTTCATGGTATCTGAAATAGTATCAAACGCTTCATCCCATGAAATACGTTCAAATTTACCTTCACCACGTTTACCTACACGTTTCATTGGATAACGTAAACGGTCTGGGTTGTAAACACGGCGACGCATAGAACGACCACGTAAACAAGCACGCACTTGATGTAATTCTTCGTAGACATCATTGCCCGTGTTGTCGGTTTCAACGTATTTAATTTCACCATCAATCACATGCATACGTAATGGGCAACGACTACCGCAGTTTACAGTACATGCGCTCCACACGACTTTTTCGCTATTCGTTGTTGGTTTTGTTTCCGAGGCAATGGCTTGATGAAAGGGGAGTGATAATCCACCTGCGGTTATCGCTAAACCACCCGCTGCACCTGTTTTTACAAAACGACGGCGAGATAAGGGAGTGGAAAGTAACGCCATCTCTTTGATGTTTTTCATACATTACTCACTTGATTATTAAAATTTTAAGAAAAAACAGCCGCTAATAAGCTTATAAAGAAATAATGATTGTTATTGTTGTTAAAAAATAAGCACTTTAACGTAGGCAATAAAACCCAACTGTTAATGTGGATACTACGTATTTCCTGAAAGTTGTAGTTGCTTTACATCAAAGAAAAGTGATTTATTACAAGCGTTACCAGTTTTTAAGGTTATCTTAAGTTTTTGTATTGGTTATATTTAATCATTTGATTAACAATCTTTATATAAATAAATATATAACGATTAGTTAAGTGTTTGGATGTTATCAGTAACATTTATTAAGCTTGCTTACTTGTTTATATCTATATGATTTTGTTGGTTCAATAGTCATTTTTATTCATGCTTAACTATCATTTTTAGGGGCTATAATTATCTAACAACTAATTAACCCATTTAGCTAAACAAAAATTAAATATAGTTTAGCTTTTCGTTGTTTTTAATTATTTAAAAGATTCAAAACATGATTAATAAACGTGCTTTTTTGTAATTAAGATCACAATTAAACGACCTTTACCTGAGTTTTTATTGCTATCTTGAATTGATTTTTATTTAATCCAATTGTTAGCTAAACCGTTTTAGTTTTCAATTAAACTAAATACTCGCTACATAAATAAAAAAGAATGACAGAGGCTATGATGAATATTGAAAAAGTTGCTCACCAGCTTGTGCCTTTATTAGGTGGTGCTGAAAATATCGCAAGTGCAGCACATTGCGCTACGCGCTTAAGACTTGTTCTTGTTGATGACTCAAAAGCAGATAAAGAGGCAATAAATAAATTAGAGGGTGTAAAAGGGTGTTTTAGTAACGCTGGGCAAATTCAGGTCATTTTCGGCACAGGGTTAGTTAATAAAGTACATGCTGCATTTATTGCTGCCGCAGGTATTAGTGAATCTAGTAAATCTGAGGCTGCAAATATTGCGGCTAAAAAGCTCAATCCATTTCAACGAATAGCTAGACTGCTTTCCAATATCTTTGTCCCTATTATTCCTGCCATTGTAGCGTCAGGCTTATTAATGGGATTGCTGGGATTAATGAAAACTAACCAGTGGGTAAGTCCCGATAATGCACTCTATATCATGCTTGATATGTGTAGCTCCGCGGCTTTTATTATTTTGCCCATTCTTATTGGTTTTACTGCTGCAAAAGAATTTGGCGGAAATCCTTATCTTGGCGCGACATTAGGCGGAATTTTAACGCATCCAGCCTTAACTAACGCGTGGGGGGTTGCGGCTGGATTTAATACCATGAATTTTTTTGGGTTAGAAGTCGCCATGATTGGCTATCAAGGAACTGTTTTCCCAGTATTACTGGCAGTTTGGTTTATGAGTGTACTGGAAAAACAATTACGTAAAGTTGTTCCTAATGCACTTGATTTAATTATCACGCCATTTTTAACCGTTATTATTTCAGGCTTTGTTGCGTTATTAGTGATTGGACCTGTCGGTCGTCTTTTAGGTGATGGTATTTCATTAATACTAAGTACGTTAATTACGCAGGCAGGTTGGATTGCAGGGCTTATTTTTGGTGGTCTTTATTCTGTTATTGTTATTACAGGAATACACCATAGTTTCCATGCAGTCGAAGCTGGATTATTAGGGAATCCGAATATTGGCGTAAATTTCTTATTACCTATTTGGGCGATGGCTAATATTGCACAAGGAGGAGCCTGTATTGCCGTTTGGTTTAAAACCAACGATGCGAAAATTAAAGCTATTACGATCCCATCGGGTTTCTCCGCGATGTTAGGTATTACAGAGGCGGCAATTTTCGGGATTAATTTGCGTTATGGTAAACCTTTTATTGCTGCACTAATTGGAGGTGCTGCTGGAGGCGCTTGGGTTGTTGGCTCTCACGTTTATATGACCGCTGTTGGTCTTACCGCTATTCCGGGTATTGCGATTGTACAAACGGGTTCAATTATTAATTATGTTATTGGTTTAGTGATCGCATTCTTAACAGCTTTTGTTCTTTCTCTTTTACTGAAATATAAAGTGGAGTCTGCATAAATGACAAAAAGCGAAGGATTATCTGCAATTTTACAAGCGGTTATGCGTAATAGTGCTAAAGCTGCAAAAGATAAATACTATCCGCGTTGGCATTTAGCGCCAATAACTGGGTTATTAAATGATCCCAATGGGTTTTGTTTTGATGGTAAGTATTATCATCTTTTCTATCAATGGGCGCCTCTGTCTTGTGAGCATAAAAATAAATGTTGGGGGCATTGGCGTTCAAAGGATCTTATTACTTGGCAACATCAACCTATTGCTTTATTGCCTGATGAATTTTATGACAAAGATGGCTGTTATTCTGGCAGTGCTGTGATCAATCAAGGACAATTAACGCTTTGTTATACCGGAAATGTAAAATTTGATGATGGTTCTCGTACTGCATGGCAGTGTTTAGCAGTTGAAAACCAGCAGGGTGGTTTTGATAAGTTAGGGCCTGTTTTAGGGCTTCCTGAAGGTTATAGCGGACATGTTCGTGATCCTAAAATTTGGCAACACAACGATAAATGGTACATGGTGTTAGGGGCGCAAACGTTAGATAAACAGGGTAAGGTTTTACTTTATCGCGCATCTCACTTATATCAATGGCAATTAATAGGCGAGTTAGCAGGAAGTCATTTAGGTGGATTAGATGATGTGGGTTATATGTGGGAATGCCCAGATCTCTTTGAACTTAGTGGACACTTTATTTTATTAACCTGTCCTCAAGGAATAAAAAAAGAGCAATATCGATTTTTAAATTCGCACTCTAGTGCTTATTTAATGGGCAGTTTTGATTATTCAACATTGCAGTTTCAACATGGTGATTTAATCGAACTTGATGCAGGTTTTGAGTTTTATGCGCCGCAAACCACACAAGTTAATGGTAGGCGTTTATTATTTGGTTGGATGGGGGTTCCTGATGGAGAGGAAATGTATCAACCGACCATTGCTAATGGCTGGATACATCAAATGACCTGTCCTCGTGAATTACAAATAAGCGAAGGGCAACTTTATCAGCAACCCGTAAAAGAATTACAGCAACTCAGACAAAATGTACAATATTGGCAAGGCATTGCAGATGATGCGCCTGAAATTAACGGGTTTTGTGTTGAATTAGAGGTGGAATTAATAGACTCTCTCTTAATTCAATTCTCTGATTCACTTGAATTAACCATTGAGAATAATCAAGCAATATTAAAACGTCGTAGTGTTAAAAATGGTGAATGGCAATCACGTTTCTGGTCTGGTGATATAAAACATCTTCAAATATTATGTGACAGTTCGAGCGTGGAGATTTTCTTTAATCATGGTTTGGGTGTGATGAGTAGTCGTTTTTTCCCTTCAGCAAAACAGATCATTAATTTTTCGGGTAAAAACACAATAAAGCTAACAACTTGGCAATTAAATGATGCATTGTTTAGTTAAATAAGATTAGATAAACAATAAATTAATTTAAATTCAGCAAATGCAGCCTTAAGTAAAATAATAGTGAAAAAACAAAAGCGTACGACTATTACAGATATTGCAAAACTAGCAGGTGTATCAAAAACAACAGCTAGTTTGGTATTGAATGGCCGAGGTAAAGAGATGCGTGTTGCTGATGACACCATTGCGCGTATTACCTCTATTGCCCAACAATATCAGTATCAACCTAACATTCATGCTCGCTCTTTACGTGATAATCGCAGTTATGCATTGGGATTGGTTATTCCTGATATTACTAACTACGGATTTGCCTCAGTGGCTTATGAACTAGAAATATTATGTAGAGAAGCGGGTATTCAGCTACTTATTTCCTGTACGGATGAAAATGCGGCTCAAGAGACTCTTGCAATAGAACATTTGTTATCACGACAAATCGACGGTTTGATTGTGGCTTCTTGTTTACAAAATGATTTTGAATATCAGCGCTTAAGTAAACAAATTCCCGTTGTGTTATTTGACCGTTATTTTGACGGTACAACATTACCTTTTGTTGTCACAGATTCAACTACCACGACACAACAACTTATTGCGGAGATTGCTTCAACAAAAGGCATTGATGAATTTTACTTTTTAGGTGGACAATCAACGATTTCACCCACAAAAGATCGCCTTTTAGGTTTTACGCAAGGGCTTTCTCAAGCCAATATTAATTTGAAAACAGAGTGGATCATTCACGGGCACTATCATCCAAGTTCAGGCTATGAAATGTTCGGCTCTTTATGTGCGTCTTTAGGTCGTCCACCCAAGTTTGTTTTTACTTCAGCCTGCGGTTTGCTAGAGGGTGTATTACGGTATTTAAGCCAAAATAAAATCATGCAAGATGATGTTTATTTAACGGGCTTTGATGATCACTATCTTTATGATTCATTATCGATACCAATAGATACTATTGCACAAAATAATCCTGAATTAGCCTCACACTGCTTTCGACTCATTATGGGATTAATTAACCAAGCAAATTTAGAAACTCACCAAATTTTTGTTCCAGCAAAAATACACCAACGACATAAATAAGATTGAGCAATTTTATGCAATATCATTTATCTTTACTGACTGATAATTATTCTCTATAGAATTAATGTATTAAAAGTGAAGACAGGTAAATGGAAAAAATCAAAAATAATAATGAAGATAGGCAAGTAATGCGTGCTTTTGGCCTTGGTGCTCTGCATGTTTTACCTTTATGCCTTGCGGTTATTCCTTGGGGAATATTAGCGGGATCAATGGCCGTTGATGCAGGATTAACCTTTGCACAAAGTGTCGGAATGTCTGCAATTATATTTGCAGGGGCGGCGCAATTGGTGACATTAGGATTAGTGGTTTCTGGTGCGGGAATGCTGACCATTATTGTTTCTGTCTTTTTTATTACAGCTCAGCATCTTTTATACGGACTAACCTTACGTCCTCATGTTGCCCATTTAAAATGGTATCAACGCATTACAATAGGTTTTTTATTAACGGATGAACTTTTTGCTGTTTCAGCACAACCTAAAGTAAAACTCACACCCGCTTATATGATAGGTGCGGGATTATGTTTTTATTTAGCGTGGGTTGCCGTTAGTATTGTTGGTATTATTATGGCAAGCCAAGTTTCTGATTTATCTCGTTATCATCTTGATTTTTCTATTGTTGCCACGTTATTGGCAATTGTTATTCCGTTAATAAAAACATTTAGTACATTAGTAGGCGTTATTGTCTCTTTTTGCCTATCTATTATTTTCAGCTGGTTGAATATAGAAGGTGGCGTAGTGATTGGTGGATTAACAGGCATGTTTATTGCTGTTTGTGTTGCTAGAGCCAGAGGAGAACAAAAATGACATGGTCGTTATTATTAATTTTGGCACTCGTCATTTTTATGTTGCGTTATTTCTTTCTTGAACCGGCGATCCCCGTCAAATTACCGTCTGTGATCAGACAGGCATTAGGATATTCTGCACCTTGTTTATTAACTGCAATTTGTGCACCCATTGTGCTGTTAGAAAAAGGCGAATTTAAAGGTATTCTAGATAATCCTTATCTTTGGGGAACCTTATTATGTGTAGGATTAGCGCTTAAAATACGTAATACCTTAGTGGTCGTGTTGCTGACATTAGTGGGCTTTTATCTGCTTAATGCTTTGTTAAATTAAATACCAAGGTGATTTTATTTAACATAGTATTTACATTTTAAAACTATCACATCTGTAATAATCTAAGTTATTATTTTATCAGCCGTTCTTGAACGGCTGATTCTACCTCTCTTTTCTAAATCTCCATTCATTATTCGACTCGTTTCACCTCTCATTTTTAACGTATGCCAATTGATGTTGTGTTAAAAAAATGTGATCTAAATTGCTTTGATTTGGTTTTGCTTCTGTTTTTGGTTTTTTGTTTTGAATACCATCGCAGAATCACTGACCTAATCTCCTTATTCTCGTTATCAATGATACGGAGGCACTTTATATGTTTTCAGAAGAACGGCGACAGGAAATTTACACCATCATCAGAGAACAAAAGAAAGTTAAAGTGGCTCAGCTTGCGGAAAAATTCAGTGTCACATTGGAAACTATTCGCAGTGATTTGAAATACCTCGAAGGAGAAGGGTTGATCAAACGTTGTCATGGTGGCGCCATACTAGGGAAACAAGAAATTAAAAAAATAAGTAAATTTAGTGATAGTTTTGATATTTCATGTTTATTGCACGATTTATTAATCGTGAGAGAACGTAAAGATAGAAAGCCAGAAGGTAAAGTCTGTGTGCTTGGGTCATTTGTGGTAGATATTATTGCCAATGTCGATTCTTTTCCAAAAGTCGGAGAGTTAATTAACTCTAAAAGCAATTCGATAGGTCCTGGTGGTAAAGGAACAAATCAGGCAATGGCTGCCAGTTTTTCTGATGCGAAAGTGCATTTAATAACAAAAGTTGGTGAAGATCATTTTAGTAAATATGCATATAAATATTTACAAGAAAGTGGAATTGATTCTTTCACTATTTTTCAAACAGAAATAGAGCCAACAGGCAGTTCAATTAGTTATTTAGCAGATAAAACACAAAACAATATTACAGCGACTTATTTAGGTGCGAACAATACATTCTCTGAGCAAGAGATTGATATTTCTTTGCCTTATGTAAGTGAGGCAGATGTGTTATTGCTCCAAGGTGAAATTAATATAGAAGCCAATATTAAAGCAGCGATGTTTGCAAAGTCTGTTAATAAAATTATCGTACTTAATGTTGCACCTTACAGCGAAGATTTAAAGCAACTTTATTCCACTCTTGATTTTATTACGTTAAATGCAAATCAAGCATCACACTGGGCTGACATTGAAATAAACGATATTAAAGACGCAACACAAGCGATTAACGTTATTTCAGGTGATGAAAATAAGAAAGTCATTATCTATATGGATGAGCTTGGTGTGGTCTATTTTGACGGACGCGCCACTTTTCATATTCCTCCTATGCCATCGTTACGAGTGGATACGATGGCAGCCACGGATGCTTTTAATGGCGCATTTGCTTCAAAAATAGCGGCAGGAGGCACAATGCATGAGAGTGTATTATTTGCCAGTGCTTTCCTCTCTGCATTTATAGAACAAAAAGGCGTAACAGCAATGCCTGTACTTTCTCAGGTTCAGGCTCGCCTTAAATCAAGGCTCGAAGATATTCGACCACAAATAATCTGCAATGAGAAAAGGTGCATATAATGAAAAAAACACTTCTGGCATTTACCCTATGCAGTTCCATTTTTACACTTCCAGCTTTTGCTCAATATCCAGAAAAGCCGATTACTATTATTGTTCCTTGGGCTGCGGGAGGTAATACTGATACTGTTGCACGCCTAGCGGCTAAAGGGCTACAAGAAGAATTAGGCGTGACCGTTAATGTGGTAAATAAAACTGGAGGTAGTGGTGTTGTAGGTCATGATGCCATTAAAAATGCAAAACCCGATGGTTACACATTAGGTATTGCAACGGTTGAAATTACCATGATGCATCATCAAGGAATGACAAATTTAACTTATCAAGATTACACACCGATTACACGTCTTGCCGTTATTTATGGTGGATTACAGGTTGGGAAATCTTCACCATTTAAAAATGCACAGGAAATTATTGATTACGCAAAAGCAAATCCGGGTAAATTAAAAGCATCTGGCAGTGGGTTAAATTCAATCTGGCATCTCAATACTATTGGTATGTTGCGTGCCGCAGGATTGCCTGATAACGCCATTCGCTTTATCCCATCTCAAGGTGCAAGTGCTGCATTACAAGAGCTTGCTTCTGGTGGTGTTGATATTGTGACCTCTTCATTAGGTGAGGCAGACAGTATGGTAAAGGCAGGATTAGTGAAGCATATGGCAATTATGTCAAATGAGAAATCGGCTTTTTATCCTGATGTACCATTATTTAAAGAAGCCACACCTTATAACTGGGATTTGCAAGCATGGAATATGCTAGTTGCGCCAAAAGGGCTAGATAAAGAAGTGCAAGATAAACTCACGGCTGCAATGAAAAAAGTGTATGCATCTGGTGAATTAGCCGAGTTTGCAAATAAACAAGGATTTGAAGTGATCGAGCTATATGGAGATGATGCCACTCAATTTATGGCCAATGAAGATAAAAAGTTTGGTGAAATTATAAAGAAATAACTGAGGAAACGGCTGAACAACAGCCGTTTTTATGCCTATGCTAAATCGTCATATTCTATCGCTAATATTTTGCTGCTTTGGTTTATTTCTTATTGTTTATAGTGCGTATTCATTAGGTGATTTTAGTGAATATGGCGCCGCATTTATGCCTTCTATTATTGGCGGTGGCATGATTATATTTTCATTAATAGATATATTTTCACGCAATCAAGAAAGTGATATTCCATTAGTTTCATGGCATGAAATAAAATTTGTTTTATTAATTATTGGAATTATTCTTTTTTATGTTTTTGTATCAGATTATCTAGGTTTTATTTTAACAGGATTAATTATTACCGCCCCGTTAATGATAAAGTATGCAACAACAAAACCTATATACAGTTTTATTATTTCAGCCAGTGTGGTGTTAGGTGTGTATTACTTATTTACCGCTGTACTGTTAGTACCGCTACCTCAGCTATTTTCATAAATAGAGAACAACAGTATGGATATATTAATTAGCGCACTTGCTTATATTGATTACACAACAATACTTGTCGTTATTGGTGCTTGTTTATTTGGCTTATTTGTTGGTGCAATTCCTGGATTAACATCAACAATGGCTATCGCATTAATGGTGCCATTTACTTTTTTTCTTGATCCCATTCCTGCATTAGCCTTAATGATTTCTGTTGGCGCGTCTTCTATATTTGCAGGTGATATTCCTGGTGCTTTATTAAATATTCCGGGTACACCTGCATCAGCGGCTTATACCAATGATGCACACAGCTTAGTTAAAGAAGGTAACACCAACCGTGTATTAGGTATGTCGTTAACAAGCTCTGTGATTGGTGGCGTTATTGGTACAATTATATTAGCGTCAACAGCGCCAGTTTTAGCTGAGTTTGCTTTAAAATTTAGTTCTTATGAATATATGTGGTTGTCTTTAATTGGGCTTAGCTGTGCAACTATTGTTTCAGGTTCACATATTAGAAAAAGCTTATTAGCACTGTTCTTTGGTATTGCATTATCCACCATTGGTTATGATGAATTTACAGGGCAAGCACGCTTTACTTTTGGTGAAGTCTCTTTAATGCAAGGTGTAAGTTTTATTCCAGCAATGATAGGATTATTTGCAATTTCCGGTGCAATTAAATATTACGTTGAGCGTTGGAAAGAAAAGCAAATCACGCTAAGTGAAGTGAATGCTGAAAATAATTCTTACAATATTTTTAAAGGAATTGGTGGTGTTGTTTGCCAGCGTAAAGGCGGCATTTTCCGTAGCGGAATAATAGGAACATTAATTGGTGCTTTACCCGGTGCGGGTGCCGATATTGCGGCATGGATCTCTTATGCCGTTTCAAAGAAACTCTCTAAAAACCCAGAAAAATATGGTCATGGTTCTGAAGAGGGTATTGTTGATGCTTCAGCAAGTAATAATGCAAGTTTAGCGGGAAGTTGGATCCCATCTTTAGTATTTGGAATTCCGGGCGATTCTGCTGCTGCAATTATTATCGGTGTCTTGTATATGAAAGATATGCAACCAGGACCAACACTATTTTTATTCAACCCTGATAAATTGTATGCTGTCTTTATTATTTTCTTTATTGCTAATTTAATTTTATTACCGATTGCTTTTATTGTTGTCAATTTACTGAAGAAGATTGTTGCTATTGATAATGCAATTATTTATCCAGCAATTATCTTATTTAGTCTCGTAGGCTCTTACGCAATTACTAATACGATGTCTTCTATTGTTGTTATGTTAGTAATGGGTGTTATCGGCTATTTCCTTCAAGAACGAAAATTCCCAATATCACCCATTATTTTGGGCATGATTTTAGGGCCAATGTTAGAAAAGAATTTACTTTCATCATTAATGAAGTCAGATGGTGATTTTATTAATTTTGTTAATAGACCTATTTCGATGATATTAGCCAGTGTGTTTTTATTCATTGTTATTATGCAAATTAGAGGTGCGTTTAAAGCTAAATAAAGCCTCGTTTATTTATAAACAATTATTTAAATAGAGATGCTTTTTAAGTATCAGGGAAAACTCATCTTAAATAAACGAAATGATTTTTTTAAGATGATAAAAATCAGCAGATAAATAAAAATATCGGGTGATCACATGAAAAAAATATTAAATAAGCCAGAAAATTATGTCGATGAAACATTAGCAGGCTTATGCCTTGCTCATGGTGATATTTATCGTCAACCACAGCCAAGATTGATTACTCGTTCGAAAAAAGCCAATAATCCCAAAGTGGGTATTGTAACGGGTGGCGGGTCGGGTCACTTACCTGTATTTACAGGATATGTCGGTGAGGGCTTATTAGATGCAGCCGCCGTAGGCGATGTTTTTGCTTCACCTTCAGCCGATTTAATGGCAGATGCCATTCGTGAAGCAAACAGTGGCTTAGGTGTATTGTTACTTTATGGCAATTATGGTGGCGATATCATGAATTTTGATATGGCGACCGAAACTGTCGATTTTGAAGATGATATTCGTTGTACAACCGTTTTAGCTACTGACGATGTGGCTTCAGCAAAACCAGAAGAAGCGCACAAACGCCGTGGTGTTGCTGGAATGATCTATGGTTTTAAAATGGCGGGCGCCAAAGCCGAAGAAGGTGCAACACTTGATGAAGTCACGCGTGTTGCTCAAAAAACCATGGAAAATACTCGAACCATTGGTTGTGCGCTGACATCTTGCACCTTACCCGCAGTAGGACATCCTACTTTTGAAATTGGTGACGATGAAATGGAAATGGGGATGGGTATTCACGGTGAACCGGGAATTTGGCGTGATAAATTACGCAACGCAGATGATATTGCACAAGAGATGTTTGATCGCTTACAGACAGAATTATCATTAAAAACAGGAGATAAAGTCTCTGTATTAGTTAACTCTTTAGGCGCAACACCATTAGAAGAGCTTTATATTCTGTACAACAAAATTGCACAGCTGATTGATAAAACAGGTGCAACAATTGTGCATCCGTTAGTCGGACGTTATGCCACATCCATGGAAATGGCCGGTGCAAGTTTAACATTATGCAAATTGGATGATGAGCTAGAAGCCTTGATGAATGCACCGGCTCATTGTGCATTCTGGAGGGTATAGCGATGAATATTACGCTTGATATGCTCAAACAAGCGGTGATCCGTATCGCTATTGCTTGCGAGCAATCTCAATCAATGCTGTGTGAAGCGGATAGTCGTTTAGGTGATGGAGATCTGGGGATCACCATGCAAAAAGGCTGGCGACAAATTGCAGATGACTCACAAGATTGGCCTGATGATTTAAGCAAAGCGCTTTTTCAATGCAGCAAATCATTACAAAAAGCCTGTGCTTCTTCTTTTGGTACATTGCAAGCAACCGCTTTTATGGCAATGGCCAAATACTGCAAAGAAAACCAACTTCAAGAAATATCGTCCTCCGACATTTCATCGCTATTAACTATTGCATACCAAAGCATGATGGCAAGGGGAAAAGGGGAGTTAGGGCAAAAATCCGTACTCGATATTCTTTACCATTTATCTGAAGCGCTAAAACCAACTTTAGCTATCGATAATTTAAAAGCAGCAGCATTACAAAGCGTCGATAGTACGCTTAATGAATTTCGCCAAAAACCTAATTTATTAGGTCGAGCCCGTATGTTCCCAGAAAAATCTATTGGTTTAGATGATCCGGGTATGTTGGCAATTAAAGTTATTGTTGAAGCAATCTGATTTAATAAAGGTCTTTTATATGAAAAAATTATTTGGCGTTACAGTGGCAATGGTTACTCCGTTTGATTCGAACGATCAAGTAGATATTAAAGCGTTATCTGCATTAACTGAAATGCTAGTAACCAAGGGCGTTGATTGCCTTTATCCTTGTGGTACAACGGGTGAGATGTTGCGTTTATCTGCATTAGAACGTAAAAATGTTGCGAAAACCGTTGTTGAAACAGCGAATAAGCGTTTACCTGTCTTTATTCATGTTGGTGCAATGACATTAACTGAAACCATTGAATTAGCCAAACACGCAGTTGAAATTGGTGCCGATGGTATTGGTGTGGTGACGCCACAATTTTTTGGTGTGACAGACAGAGAATTAGAAAACTATTTTGTGACAGTGGCAAATAGTGTGCCGGATAATTTTCCTGTTTATCTGTATAACATTCCGCAATGTGCGGCAAATAATATAAAACCTGAATTAGCGGCAAAAGTACAACAACAGTGTAAAAATGTAATTGGTATTAAATACAGTTTTGCTGATAACAATACAACATTAAGCTACCTTGCTGTAGCCGATAATTTTTCCGTCCTTCATGGCTACGATAAATTATTCCTAGGTTTATTAGATGCGGGCTGTGACGGTACGGTTTCTGGTTGTGCTTGCGTATTCCCTGAGCCTTTTGTGAATATGTATAAAGCTTATATCGCAGGTAATTACCAAGAAGCGAAACAGTGGCAACAATTTTGTGTGAAATTTAGTGATGCACTTAAGTCTGGCGCGAATATGGCAATATTTAAATCGGCATTAACCATGCGTGGTTTAGAAGGTGGTCATATGCGTTTGCCACAACTCGATTTATTGCCTGAAGAAAATCAACAATTAAAAGAAAATCTGACTCAATTATGTAAAAAAGCAGGTATCACTTTTTCACTTAATTAAAATTTGTTAAACAAACGCCCCCGTTATTTTAGTTGATTGGTTGTATGTTGGTGTTTTTAAGCAGTATAGGTTTTTCTATACTGCTTTTTTTCATATTAGAACATGCAAGTTTATTGCGCTAAAAATAGACCATATTGCGCGATATCGACATTACCACCGCTGATAATAATACCAATTTTTTTGCCTTTTAACTTATCTCCAAATTGACGAGCAGCCGCTAAACTTAAACAGCCAGTTGGCTCTACAATTATTTTCATTCGCTGAGCGTAAAACTGCATAGCCAAAATTAATTCTTCATCTGTTGCCGTTAAAATATCGTTCACATGGTTACGAATAATCTCAAAAGTATAATTGCCTAAGTGCTGAGTTTGCGCACCGTCTGCAATTGTTTTCGGTGTATCAATATGAATGATTTCGCCTTTGCGTAATGATTGTTGTCCGTCATTTCCGGCTAAAGGCTCCACGCCAAATATTTTACAATCTGGTGAGAGAGCTTTGGTTGATAATAAAGAGCCAGAAAGTAAGCCACCACCACCTAATGGAACAAATAGCATATCTAATGCACCCACTTCATCAAACAGCTCTTTTGCGGCAGTACCTTGTCCAGCAATAATATGAGGATGATCGTAAGGTGGAATTAATGTTAGGCCTTCCTTTTGTGCCAGTTGTTGCCCAATTTCTTCACGATCTTCTGTATAACGGTTATAGGTGATCACGCGACCACGATAGCCTTTTGTGGCTTCCATTTTTGCCTTTGGTGCATCTTCAGGCATGATAATTGTTGCAGGAATACCTAATAGCTTTGCCGATAAAGCTATAGCTTGTACATGGTTGCCTGATGAGAAAGTCACGACACCATTTTTACGTTGTTCTGCGGTAAATTGAGATAACGCATTCATCGCACCACGAAATTTAAATGCACCCATTCGCTGAAAGTTTTCACATTTAAAATAAAATTGCGCCCCTGTTAGCTCATTAATAGTGCGAGAGGTTAAAACCGGTGTTTTATTAAGATATGGCAGAATGCGTTGATGAGCTTCAGTAACATCTTTATAAGTGGGAGCAAGTAACTTATTCATAAGATTATTCCTTAATAACAACGGCTTCAATTTCAATTTTACTCCCAAAATGTAGCTCTTTTACACCCGCCACTAATCTTGCTGGTCTATGCTCGCCAATCCATTTTGCATATAACTCATTAACGATAGGCCATTCATTAATATCTGTCACATAGACTTTAACTTGAGCAATATCGGTTTTCTTTGCATTTATTCCGATAAGGCAAGCTTGTAAATTTTCAAGGACTTGTGTGATTTGTACTTCAACAGGTTTGTCTGCTAAAGGTTTACCTTGTTTATCTAAGGGTAATAACCCTGAAATAAACGACATATTGTTTGCAGTCACGACATGAGAGTAATGCCCACCAGGTAAAGAGAGTGCTTCAATATTTTGTTGGATAAGATGTGAGGTCATTGTGTTTTCCTATTTCACTTAAGTTAGATAAAATGTACATCTGGTTATACATAATGTCTATCATTAGATCAATAGTTTACTTTTTTATAAAAAAATAAGAGTACGCGTAGAATAAGGAGAAGCTAATTTATCTTCAGGAGTAACTAAATTTCGTTGAGCGATTTCTTTCACTGCATCTTTTATTTTAGAAAAATTAACTTTATTTTCTGATAAAATATTGTAAATATATTCAGCTATTAAACAATAAGTTTCATATTTTGAATGTGAATCATTAGCAATTCCTAATTCATCTATTGCTTTTACAACTTCAGGGATATCTTGTAAGTGTTGGATTATCGTGCTTTGAGCCGCATTATTATCTAAATCTAGATTAAATTTTTTAGAAATTAAAAAAAATAAAATTTTTTTAGTCTCTTTGTTCATAATAAATTTTTCATCATGATATAGATTGTCAATTTCTCGATTAATTCTTGAAGAAGGAAAAATTTTTATTTCATTTTCCCACCAGTCTGAAATATATCCATCTATTTTTCCATAAGCTTTATTTAATAATTTTATTGATTTTTCTCTGTTTTCGGTATTAATTTTGTAAGAGGATATTTTGGTGGGTGTATAAAGTTTTAGTATTTTTGATAGTAATTCACGACTAATTTCTGCAATATTTATACTAACCTTTTTTCCATTACAACCACAAGATATGTCTTTTAAAGGGGTGTTTTTAATATCTTTAATATTATTAAAAAGTTTCGTATAACCTTTTAAATTATAGTCATTAAAAAAAGCTCCTGTATTTTGCTTTTTAATTACAAAGCTATTGGAAATATTTTTCATAAAAACTCCTTTTGTCATTAAAGGAAATTTTGACAGAATAAATGATAAAATCTTTCATAAATAAAACAAATAAATCTAATAAGAAACAGGTAAAAACATATCACTACTTTTTTATAATATTAAGAATAAGGTTTAATAAGAACAACGTGTTATTTTCCACGCTGTATAAATCGCCATTAATGGTGCTAATGCTAAAAATAAAAAGAATTTTGTCTTAAACGATAAAAGCAAAAACCGCGCAATAAAGCGCGGTTACTGTTCTGTCCTTAGAAGTTTAGCTTAGTTTTTACAATGTAATCGCAGAAGCTTTCCAAATTCGTTGCATATATTCTGTTACCGCACGATCCGCAGAAAAATAACCCATTTGGCAGATATTTAACGCAGATTTTCTCAACCAAGCATCTTCATCTTGATAGAGAACATCAACACTATCTTGAGTATCAACATAACTACGATAATCGGCTAATACCTGATAATGATCGCCAAATTCAATTAAGCTATCGAAAATTGATTTGTACTTATCAGGATCCGTTGGGTTAAAGAAACCATTAGCGATTTGATTAAGCACAGTGTGTAACTCAATATCTTCATCGTAATAACGACGAGGGGAATAACGTTGTCTTAATTCCGCCACTTCTTGTGCATTGTGGCCAAAGATAAACATATTATCGAAACCAACATGTTCGCCAATTTCAATATTCGCGCCATCAAGTGTACCGATGGTTAATGCACCATTTAGGGCAAATTTCATATTTCCTGTACCAGAAGCTTCTGTTCCTGCTAATGATATTTGTTCAGATAAATCTGCCGCAGGGATAATATGTTGCGCTAAACTTACGCCGTAATTAGGAATAAAGATCACTTTTAGTTTATCTTTAATACGCTCGTCATTATTAATCTTACTTGCAATATCGTTGATAAGATTGATAATTTTCTTCGCATTATAATAGGCTGAAGCAGCCTTACCGCCAAAAATAAATACGCGAGGTACCCAGTTTTTCTCTGGATTTTCTAAAATGCGATTATAACGAGTGATAATACCTAACACATTCAGAAGTTGACGTTTATATTCATGAATACGTTTGATTTGTACATCAAACAGTGCATCAGGATTAATATCAATCTTTAAATCTTCCTTAATGATCTGAGCAAGATTTTGTTTATTGATACGTTTTGAATCTTTTAATTGGTGCAAGAAATTTTTATCTTTTACCAATGGCATTAATTCACCCAATTGCTCTAAATTAGTTCGCCAGTTTGTACCAATATGGCTATCAATTACTTTAGAGAGAGAAGGGTTTGCTAATGCCAACCAACGACGTGGTGTGATCCCATTGGTAATATTGCAGAATTTCTTAGGATAGATCATCGCAAAATCAGCAAATAAAGATTGCACCATTAGTTGGCTATGAAGTTCAGAAACACCATTAACCTGATGACTAATAATAACCGCTAACCATGCCATACGAACATTACGGCCATTCTCTTCATCAATAATGGAAACACGACGCAATAAATCGTTGTCGTTAGGGAATTGTGCTCTGACTTGTTTCAAGAATTTATCATTGATTTGGAAAATGATTTGTAAATGGCGAGGAAGCGAACGGCCTAGCATGTCAACAGGCCAAGTCTCTAATGCTTCACCCATTAATGTATGGTTGGTGTATGAGAATATATGAATAGTTTGTTCCCATGCCTCATCCCAGCTAAATCCATGATTATCAATCAGCTGACGCATTAACTCAGGAATAGCAAGAACAGGGTGAGTATCATTAAGATGAATTGCAATAAAATCTTTTAAATTATCAAAGCGTTGATGCAGATGATAATGACGTTGCAAAATATCTTGAACAGAAGCACTCACTAAGAAATATTCTTGCTGTAAACGCAACATTTTACCTGACATTGTTGAATCATCAGGATAGAGAATACGAGAGATATTTTCAGAGCGATCTTTTGCTTCTGTTGCTTCTAGATATTCACCTTTATTAAATTTACCTAAGTTAAACGCAACATTTGATTTGGCTGACCACAAACGAATGGTATCTGTCGCTTGGGTGTTATAACCAGGAACAATAGAATCATAAGGTTGTGCCATAACATTAAAGGTATCGACCCAATAATTTTTCTCACCTTCTTGTTGCAAACGTCCGCCAAAATCCACTTCAAATTGCAGATCATGACGAGGGAATTCCCAAGGATTACCTTTTTCAAGCCAGTTATCCGCAACTTCATGTTGTTCGCCATTTTTAATTTGTTGGCGGAACATTCCGTATTCATAACGAATACCATAACCTGTAACGGGATAACCTAGTGTGGCACAAGAATCAAGGAAGCATGCAGCCAATCGACCTAAACCCCCATTACCTAAACCTGGATCGGGCTCGAGTTCGATTTGTTTTTCAAGATCAAGACCTAACTCTTTTAATGCCTCTTTGACTTCGTGATAAACACCTAAAGAGAGCATGGCGTTTGTCAAAAAACGCCCCATGAGAAACTCCATCGAAATGTAATAAACTTGTTTTACTTTCGGTGAAAGCTCTGCTTTGGTCGATTTTAACCAACGCTCTACTAAACGGTCTCTAATAGCGTAAGAGGTTGCATTTAACCAATCTGTTGGTGTTGCATATTTTGGCGACGTACCAACGATAAACATAAGTTTATAAACAATGGAACGCTTTAATGATTCAATATCCTTATCGGGTGATAAATAATCAAATTCACATAAATTTTTCATTATAAATCTCTTTTTGTTATCCACTGGTTCAAATAGACTTCATGTCTATAAATTTTGATACAGTGTCGCATACGTTTTTGCCGCGGTTTCCCAACTAAAAATAGTTTGATTCATGCCATCAGTTTGAGCTTGTTGCCACTGTTTAGGCATACCCCATAAGGTAAAGGCTCGGTTTATAGCTTGACGCAGAGAGTCAGGAGTCGCTTCATAGAAAACAAAACCAGTCGCTTGGTGATGCGCTAAATTTTCTAATGAACAATCATTAATCGTATCGGCTAATCCACCTGTGTGTCTTACTAAAGGTAGGGCTCCATATTTCAAGCCATATAACTGAGTTAACCCACAAGGTTCAAAACGACTAGGCACCATAATCACATCAGCACCTGCGACAACTTGGTGTGAAAAACTCTCGTCATAGCCAATATGTACCGCTACATTTTGCGGATACTGTTGTTGTGCATGTAAAAATGCCGCTTCAAGGTGACTATCGCCAGTACCTAATAAAATAAACTGACCGCCTTGTTCAACGATATCAGGGAGCGTTTCAATCACTAAATCGAGCCCTTTTTGCGAAGTTAAACGACTGACAGCTGCAAAAAGAGGGGCGCTATTGTTAACAGGTAAACCACATTTTTTCTGTAATGCGGTTTTATTTTCTAAACGCTTATTCAGGTTTTTAACATCGTAACGACGCGTAATTAAGCCGTCTGTTGCAGGATCCCAAACGGCCTCATCAATACCATTTAAGATGCCACTTAATCGCTGTTCATAAGCGCGTTGGCGTAATAATCCCTCTAAACCGTAACCAAACTCGTGAGTGGTTATCTCTTTGGCATAAGTGGGGCTGACTGTCGTAATATGGTTAGCATAAAAAAGACCTGCTTTTAGGAATGAAATTTGCCCGTAATATTCCAGCCCATTAATTGAAAAACTGTAATCAGGTAATTCAAGCTGATGCAGATGATAGGGTGAAAACTCGCCTTTATAAGCCAGATTATGAACAGTAAAAACAGATTTTGCGGAGTAATGTTTAACCGCGAGATAAGCACAAGCTAGTCCTGCATGCCAATCATGAGCATGAACAACATCCGCTCGCCATAAGGGATCTAATCCCGCTGATAGCTCACTTGCCACCCAACCTAACAGGGCAAAACGAAAAACATTATCACCATAAGGATGTTGATGTTGATCGTGATAAGGACTACCTGTACGTTGATAAAGATGAGGTGCATCAATAAGATAAATATCAACACCGTGGTATTGTCCGTAAAGCAGAGAAACATTACCTGCAAACGTATCGATATTAGTCACTAATTTGAGATCGGGAATATTATCTTTGATAGCAGGAAACGCGGGAATAACCACCCGCGCATCTAAGCCTATTTTTTTCTGAGCTAAAGGCAAAGAGCCCATAACATCAGCTAATCCCCCTGTTTTTAGCAGAGGGAATAATTCAGAACAACAGTGAAGGACATTCACGAAAATGCCTCCTCATTTTGAGGTTTTTGTTCTGCACTTGTTTCAGTTGGATTTTCTTTTTCTTTACGTGCTAGTTGCTCAAGCATTTCTCTTGTTACAAGCACGATGCCTTCTTCAGTGCGGTGGAAACGCGCAGCATCTTCTTCTGCATTCATCCCAATCACTGTGCCTTCTGGAATTGTACAGCTACGTTCAATAATGCAGCGTTTTAAGTAGCAATGATGGCTCACCGTCACATCAGGTAAAATCACAGAATCTTCAATATGGCAGAAAGATTCAACACGAACTAATGGGAATAGAATAGATGAATAGAGCGTTGAACCATTGATAATACAGCCGTCAGCAATCAGCGAGTTCATCATTTGTCCATGTTCACCATGATTATCTTGAACAAACTTGGCTGGTGGTAAAGGTGTCATAAAGGTGCGGATTGGCCAATCTTTCGCATACATATCAAGCTCTGGTGTTACAGAGGCTAAGTCGAGGTTAGCTGCCCAATATGCTTCAATAGTACCTACATCGCGCCAGTATGGTGGTACTGAAGGATCTGAGCTGACACAAGAGAGTTCAAATGGGTGGGCAAGAACATCTCCACGTTCTGTGATCTTAGGAATGATATCTTGGCCAAAGTCATGATGTGAATTTGGATCGCTGCTATCTTCTTCCAATAAATCAAAGAGATAATCTCTATCTACCACATAAATACCCATACTTGCTAATGAGTGTTCTGGATCATCAGGAATACAAGGTGGGTTTGATGGTTTTTCTAAGAAATTGAGCACTCTACGATTTTCATCGATATCCATAATACCAAATTGGAATGCATCGTCTTTAGGAACACGAATACAAGCTACGGTGAATTTTGATTTGTTTTCAACGTGATCAAGTAATAAACGCGCATAGTTCATTTTATAAATATGGTCGCCAGCTAAAATCACGACATATTTTGCTTTGTAACTACGAAGAATATCGAGGTTTTGATAGATAGCATCAGCTGTACCCATATACCAATGTTCGGTATTACGACGTTGCTGAGCGGGTAATAAATCAACGAACTCATTCATATCTTCGTTAAAGAATGACCAACCACGTTGAATATGTTGAACCAAAGAGTGCGATTGATATTGGGTGATTACACCAATACGACGAATTCCTGAGTTAAGACAGTTTGATAGCGTAAAGTCAATAATTCGAAATTTCCCACCAAAGAAAACCGCCGGTTTTGCACGTTTTGAAGTCAATGCTTTTAAGCGTGTACCACGACCTCCCGCTAAAACGAGTGCAATTGCCTCTTTAGGAAGTTGTTGTGCCAACATTAATTTTTGGCCTTGTTCTGTTGTCATCATAGTTATAGCACTCCAATCAAATTACTTAACTTGGGAGGAAATAATGGGTAATTTTTCAGTAGAAGACTGAGTATAAAAAACGCTATTTCGCCAAAGGGTGATACTGTTAGGTTGTATTTCACAATGCTGAGATTGTGTCGGGTGACAATCAGGCCAGCTAACTGTATCAAGCAAGCAAGACCAAGACCCTTCAGGTAAAGAAAAAACAGCGCTGTTTCTTAATGGGTTAAACATTAAGATCCATTGTTGCGCTAAAAGAAGTTGTAATGGTGAGGGTGGAAGTTGTTGCCATTCTTCATGACTCATAGGTTGAGCATTCTGATTTAACCAAACCACGTTTTGGCTATCTTCTTCCCACCACTTAAGCGAACTTAAAGGTGTAATTTGGTGACGTAATTCAATAAGGTGGCGAATGTAATCAGTTAAATCATAAGGTTGTTGAAACCATTTGATCCAATTGACTTTATTATCCTGACAATAAGCGTTGTTATTACCATATTGCGTATTACCCACTTCATCACCGGCGAGTAAATGAGGTGTTCCTCTAGAAAGCAGTAAGGTTGCAAGCATATTCCGAGTTGCAAGCAATCTGTGTTGACTTATTTTTTCGTTGACTATCAAACCTTCTTCACCAAAATTCACACTGTAATTGGTGTTATGTCCATCTAGGTTTGATTCTCCATTCTCCTCGTTATGTTTATTCTGATAACTCACTAAATCCCGTAGTGTAAAGCCGTCGTGGCTTGTTATCATATTGACGCTAGAATAGGGAGGCCTGCCATTTTTGTGATACAGCTTTGCAGAGCCCGTAATATTGTCTGCAAATGTCGCAATAGCCACATCACGCCATAACCAAAAACGACGAATAACATCGCGATAGCCATCATTCCATTCTGTAAATGGAACAGGGAAATTACCGACTTGATAACCATCAGAGCCTAAGTCCCAAGGCTCTGCGATAAGTTTGATACGTGACAGCAGCGGATCTTGTCGTATCGCTGTCAGTAGTGGTGATTGAGTATCAAAATAAGGAACTCGACCAAGACTTGTCGCTAAATCAAAACGAAAACCATCGATATGAAATTCTGTCACCCAATAACGCAGGCAATCCATAACCCACTGCACTGTTTCAGGGCGACTTAAATTTAGAGTATTGCCACAGCCAGTCCAATTTTGTGCTTTGTTTTCGTCGTTTAGCCAATAATAGCTTTGATTATCAATACCGCGCTGCGAAACAATATAACCTTCATATTGATCACTTAATTCTGCTGTGTGGTTGAATACCACATCTAAAATCACTTCAATATTGGCTTTGTGTAAACACCTTACTGCTTCTCGGAATTCATCCATAATATTCCGACCTGTGTTGGAATAATATTGTGTCGATAAGGCAAAGGGCGCTAATACGTTATAACCCCAATAATTTTTTAATCCGATTTTATGAAGATGTGGCTCTGTTAAATGGTATTGAACGGGTAACAGTTCTAATGCTGTAATACCTAATTTTTGCAAATGCGCAATAAAGGCAGGATGCCCTAATGCTGCATAAGTGCCCGCAATTTTCTCGGGTATTTCAGGATGAAGCTTTGTCAGCCCTTTTACATGTCCTTCGTAAATAATGGTTTCTGACCACGGCGTATTTAAACGCTGATACGTGCCTTTTTCTTTATAAGAATGGCAAAAACAACCACTATCATCTGTGATAACTGCTTTAGGTGTAATCGCACTATCATCATGCTCTAATGCATTAAAAACAGGGGAGGTGTAAGGCAATGTATTATCAACAATACCTGTCACCTGTTTTGCATAGGGATCTAATAATAGTTGCTGAGGTTGATAGAACAATCCTTGCTCTGGGTTCCATTCGCCTTCTACACGATAACCATAATGTAAACCTGGCCCTGCACCAGGCAAATATCCATGCCAAATTGCGCCCGTTTTACCTGGTAATGGGTAGCGGATCTCTTTGCCTGCTTTATCAAACAGGCAAAGAATGACTTTAGTGGCATTTTCACTAAAGAGTGTAAAGTTTACTCCATAGCCATCATAATGACTGCCCATAGGAAAAGGGCGACCATAATCTAAAGACATATTAATCCTTCAATCTTAAATACAGCGTCGCAAGCGGAGGCAGTGACAATGACAAGGAGTGAGGCTTGCCATTAAATGTACTTGCGGTTGCTTCTATTTCACCTAAATTTCCTACATTACTGCCGTTATAAAACTCAGAATCACTGTTAAGAATTTCCTGATAAGTACCTGCTTTATTTACGCCGACAACGTAATTGTGATGAACAACAGGCGTGAAATTACTGATAATAATAATTTCATTGCCTTGCGCATCTTTACGGCAAAAAGCAAAGACAGAGTTATCGTGATCATCAACGGTAAGCCATTCAAAGCCTTCGCGTTCAAAATCACATTCATAAAGCGGAGCATTAGCTTGATAGGAAAGATTTAAATCACGTACAAAGTGTTGAACACCTTGATGTGGGCTATTTGGTTCTTCGAGAAGATGCCAATCTAAGCTGCTGTCGTGGTTCCATTCACGCCATTGTGCAAACTCACATCCCATAAATAGCAGTTTTTTGCCGGGATAAGCCCACATAAAACCGAGATATGCACGTAAATTGGCAAATTTTTGCCAATCATCGCCCACCATGCGGCCAATCAACGAACCTTTACCATGCACAAATTCATCATGAGAAAGAGGCAGAACAAAGTTTTCGTTATAGGCATAGAGCATGCCAAAGGTCATTTGATTGTGGTGAAATTTACGGTAGATAGGATCACGTTGCATATAAGCTAACGTGTCATGCATCCAACCCATATTCCATTTGTAATTAAAACCTAAGCCACCATCATCAGGCGGTAAGGTAACACCCGGGAAATCAGTAGATTCTTCTGCAATTGTGACAGTACCTGGGCAAGTTGTGCCCAGTAATTTATTGGTATGACGAATAAAATCAATGGCTTCTAAATTCTCACGTCCACCGTGTTTATTGGGTATCCATTCGCCTTCTTTTCGGCTGTAATCACGATAAAGCATGGAGGCAACAGCATCGAAACGGAAACCATCTAGTGCAAAATGCTCATGCCAATACAATAAATTACCAGAAAGGTAATTCAGCACTTCATTGCGCCCATAGTTATAAATTAAAGTATTCCAATCGGGATGAAAGCCTTCACGTCTATCCGCATATTCATAGAGTGATGTGCCATCAAAATTACGTAAACCGTAATCATCTTCAGGGAAATGACCAGGAACCCAATCTAAAATAACGTTAATTTCTGCTTGATGTGCTGCTTCAATAAAGTCACGGAAATCCATTGGGGAGCCAAAGCGACGAGTTGGTGAATATAACCCTAATGGTTGATATCCCCATGAGCCATCAAAAGGATGCTCATTAATAGGGAGCAACTCAATATGAGTAAAACCCATTTCTTTAACATATGGAATTAACTGTTCAGCTAATTCGCGATAGCTTAACCAGCTTTGATCGTCAGTATGTCTACGCCATGAACCTAAATGAACTTCATAAATAGACATAGGTGCATTACGCTGATTCGCTTGCTGACGCGATAATGGCATTGGTTTGATTGGTGGTAATGTATTGATAATTTATGCGGTTTCAGGGCGTATTTGTGTTTCAAAAGCATAAGGATCGGCTTTTAATCGACGTTCACCATTCGCATCAAGAATAGAATATTTATAACAATCACCTAGATGAGCTTGTGGAAGGAAGAGCTCCCATATTCCACTTTCACGGCGTAATCGCATTGGAAAACGACGTTCATCCCAGAATGAGAAATCGCCTACAACACTTACGCTTTTTGCGTTGGGCGCCCATACAGCAAAAGTAATACCATCGATATCACCCAGTTTTGCAGGGTGTGCGCCTAAACATTGGTAAGGGCGGGAGTGATGGCCTTGCGCTAAAAACCAAATATCCATTTCTTGCAATAAAATGCCAAATTGATAGGGATCATCAACGACACCTTGTGCATTTTCCCACGTTACATCTAAACAGTAACTAAAACGGCGTTTACGTCGGGGGATAGCACCACAGAAAAAACCACTAGGGTGTTTACGCTCTAGTGTTGCTACTTTTCGGCCATTTTTTCTATCGATGACACTGACTGCAACTGCATCTGGTAAAAAAGCACGAACCTCTAAACCTGCCGATGTTTCATGCATACCAAGAAGTGCAAAAGGATCAGATTCATACCCATTAATTAGTTTTTCTATTGCTTTTTTTGTCACAGCTACAGACATCTTATCGTCCTTCGTTGCTAGCAAATAAATTAATAAATTTTATATATAAATATCAGCATAGAACGTTAATTTAAGTTAAACAATAAGTGTTTATAACAGATTATTTAAAATCAAAATAATTTAAATAAGTTAATTTACTTATTTCTTTAGCTTAATGTATTGAGTTTAAATAAATTTAATAATATGACAGAGAAAGATCGCGAATTATAAAAACAGCACGATTAGCGTTTTTACCTATTCACAAAAAGAAGATAAACATTAGATGTTTTTAATAAAATGGCTGTAAATTAGTTGTAAAAAGTATAATGCATAGGATTCAAATCGCTATTTCTATGAAAAAAAATTACTTATTCCATTAGTGAAATTAACTTTTTTGTTGGGTGAGCCATTGTTCAAAATCAAGATGTGTTTTGGTTTTTTGTACACCCAATGGTGTTAAAGCGTAGTAGCTTATCGGTACAATTTGGATATTTGGAAATAACACTTTTAAAGTACCGCTATTTATTTCATTCGACAAAATCGAAACAGGGCCAATACCGAGGCCTAATCCTTCAATAATGGCTTGAAGAGAAATATGAAAGTGATCAAAGCGATAGTGACGTGAGAATGAACGCTGAGTATTAAGATGAGTCGCCATTAACCATTGTTGCCAATGACCAGGGCGGGTAAGTGTATCAATAACGGGGCAGTCAAAAACATCTTCAAATCTAGTGACGTTGTAACGTTTTAAGAATTTTTCAGAAGCAATTAAACAATGTTTATCCTCTAAAAAAACAACGGATGAATACTCTTGTTGCTGAGGTTGAGGGCGAATAATCAGATCATCATGACTAATCAAATGAAATCGCTCGCTATTTGCAGAAGCAACTTGGATATTTGCATTAGGATATTGAAGATAAAAATCCTCCATTCGCGGAATAAGCCATTTTAAACAAAGTGTTGTAGGAACACTGATATTTAAAATATCGTTTTTTCCACCATTACCATAACGAAAACCAATATCATTTAATTTATCAAAAACGTCACTTAATTCTTGCGCTAGCGTCAATGCATAAGGAGTGGGTACGCGGCGTAAACCTTGTTTATTGAATAAGGTGACACCAAACCATTTTTCTATAACTTGGATATGACGACTGATCGCACCATGAGTGACACATAATGTCTGTGCGGCTTCAGTATAACTTTGGCTATGGCAAGCGACTAAGAAAGCACGCAATGAAGGTAATGGAGGAAGGTTTCTCATCATAATTTTCTCATTATAGTTTATTCATCATAAATAAAGCGGCTTTCTGATTAAAACTCACAATACCGTGACATTTTATCACAGGTAAAAATAAAGAAGACGGGTATGATACAACGTCTTTAACTTATTGAACTTAAAGGATGATAATGAGTTTTATCGCGGTTATTTTATTGGCAGTATTGTCTGGTGTAATCAGTGGCGTTGTAGGAACGGGCTCTTCTATTTTATTAATTCCCGCTTTGACTTATGTATTTGGTGCTAAGGAAGCTGTACCGATTATGGCATTAGCGTCAGTGATGGGAAATTTATCACGTATTTATTTATGGCGTCACAGTATTCGCTTTAAACCACTATTTTATTATCTATTACCCAGTATTCCAGCCGTTATTCTTGGTGCTAATACATTATGGATAATGTCTGAAAAATGGCTAAATATTGGTATGGGAATATTTTTTATATTGATGATCCCCGTGATCCACTTATTACGCAAACATCAAATCAAAATGAAAACTTACCAAGTTATTATTGCGGGTGCAGTTATCGGCTATTTAACAGGGATTGTGTTTTCTACAGGACCATTAACTATTCCAATATTCTCTGCATATGGTCTGACATTAGGGCCATTACTTGCAACTGAAGCAGCTGCCTCATTTGTTATTTATCTCACTAAAGCCCTGACATTTAGCCAACTAGGTGCAGTTAATAGCTTTATCTTTATTAGTGGAGTGTTAGTAGGTTGTGGCTTAACCGTAGGAAATTACTTTGGTAAAAAACTGGTATTAAAACTGACACCAAAACTTTTTCAATGGCTATTAGATGCCATGCTAATTTTTGCTGGTGGCTCACTGCTATTTAATGGCATTTATTCTTAATAAAATGTAAGCCGCACTTAATGGACTTAAAAAACACCGCTAATTTAAGTCAATTAACGCTAGAATAAGAAAATCAATATTGACGTTTATCTAAACTGTTTTATTTCAAATTCGGAGTATCACAATGACAGAATACGAAAAAATGGTATCAGGTCATCTTTATCATGCTAGTAAAGATGATAGTTTAGAACCACTTAGAGTAAAAGCGCGTGAAATTATTTATGATTTTAATATGACGCGTCCTTCTGACGTTGAAAAGAGAAAGACATATTTAAAACAGCTTTTAGGAAAAACGGGCAATAATTTTACTATTGAGCCACCATTTCATTGTGACTATGGTCAGTTAATTGAAATTGGTGAATCATTTTACGCTAATTTTAATCTAACGATATTAGATTGTGCTCCAGTAAAAATTGGACACAATGTGATGTGTGCGCCAAATGTCAGTATTTTAACTGCAACTCATCCGATTGATCCTGAAATACGCAACAGTGAATTAGAATATGCATTACCGATTACTATCGGTAATTCAGTATGGTTAGGTGCAGGGTGTATTATCTTACCTGGTGTGACTATTGGTGATAATTGCGTTATAGGTGCCGGCAGTGTAGTCACAAAATCTATTCCAGCTAATTGCGTTGCTGTTGGAAATCCTTGTCGAGTGATAAGACAAATTAGCGATAAAGATAAACAAGATGCTGAGAAAAAGCTTAGTCTTTATTAATATTTAAAAAATAGGCTCAACAAACATGATTGAGCCTATTCATATAGCTACTTTTATTCTTTAATAAAACTAAGATAGTTAAAGAGCGATTTAAAACCAAACTTACGGTATAGCGCTAAACCATCTGCTGATGCATCTAAGAAGCAACGTTCAACGCCTTGCTCACGGCAAAACTCTAAAACATGCTTAATCAAATGTGTCGCATAACCATTACCTTGATAGGCAATATCTGTCCCAATATCATCAAAACGCGCTAATTTATCGTGTATTGTTAACGTTAATGAAGAGACTGGCTGACCATCAACTAATAACGCGTAATGGAAAATAGCAGCGCCATTATCTAATGCTTTCTGATGATAGCGAATATATTCATTAACAATCGTATCATCACTATCATCTCCTACTGGAAACGCCGTTTTTAATGGGTGTGCCCACTGTTCAAGGTTGTGATTGGTTAAAATAATATCACAAGGATTATTTCTATAAGATGGGAATACCGCTTCCGATAATGTTAAATACATTGCGGTTGTCATACCATCACCGGTATAACCTGCATTTTTTATTATTTCTTCAAACTCAGGCAACAATGACTCGGGTAATACCAAAATATGATTTTTTTTCTGCGAAGTAAAAAGGGTGCTGGCTTGCTGGAATGAACTTTCTGTTGCGCCTTGGCGCAAATAAATAAAGTTAAAAATGGCAGCATCCATTGGTGTCATAAAGCAGTGAGTATGATCACCAATACGAATATTATTTTCACAAATTTCTGACCAAAAGGTTTTTTCTACTATTTTAAATTCTTTATACAGTTGTGCATCCATAATGGTTCTCTAGCTGAATCGTGATACGCGATAAGGCGTTAATAGAGGTTCCGCTTTTTCGTAAATAAGTTCTTGTGCAACTAATTCACATAATAAAGGTGACAGTGTCACGGCGGCGTGCATAGTAACAAGATATAATCTCTGATAAGGAGATATTTCTCCAATAATTGGCATTTCATCTTTAGGCATAGGCCTTTCACCGACAGCAATCTGTTTTATTGTTAGTTTACCTGTTTGTGTAAAATTATCATAAAAAGTCGCTTGTGCTTGGCATGCAATACGCTCAGGGTGATGTACATCACTATTATCAATGTAATCTTCAGCTGCAATAGTCTCATTTTGAGCAAAATGGCGTAACTCCATCTCTGGTGTGAAGATAAATGCAAGATAAAGGTAAAAATGAAAAACAACTTAGAGTAATGGTTTTGGTAAATATAATCTTTTTTATTCCCTCGCTTTTCGTGCTAATTAACTCACCGAATATCAATAAAAACACTTATTTTTCATAAAATTAATGAGTAAGGCTGTTTTAATGTTAAAAATAAAATATCGCCTAAGATCACAAAAAGAATAATGCACCATAACATAAAACAAACAATAGGGTATTGCATCTGAATTTAATTCACTATGCAGTTTATAATTCCATACATGTGACTTTAATTAGATACTAATTCTGTATAAATTTTAATTTCAGCATCATACTATAACACACATTTAAATTGGTTTTTTAATCCAAAATTAATTGTAAAAAAAGACTTATAAACTGCTTTTTACATACAAAAGCAGAGTAACTAACTTATCTTTAGATGGTATAAAGATTATTGTTTTACAAAAAAAATATTGTAGATATGATAGCTCACATATTCAGCATGTTATTTTTTAAAAAAAGGCGTCGTATGTTAGAAAGTATCGGTATTTCAAATATTTGGACATACCTTTTAGGCGTTATTTTTATTACTTTAGTACCAGGTCCAAACTCGATTTTCGTCCTTACTTCCAGTGCGAAGCATGGCGTAAAAGGGGGGTATAAAGCCGCTCTTGGTGTTTTTACGGGTGATGCATTATTAATCTTTTTGGCATTTTTGGGGGTTGCTTCATTAGTCAAGACTTCACCCGTCTTCTTTATTGTCATTAAATATGCTGGTGCACTTTATTTAACCTATTTAGGGTTAAAAACGTTATATGCAACGTTCCAAAAGAAAAAAGAGACGCCAGAGCAAGTGTCTGAAGTAACTGTAAAAACAAAAGATGGTCTTTATGTTAAGGCGTTATTTTTGAGTATGCTTAACCCAAAAATGATCATTTTTTATGTTTCTTTCTTTATTCAGTTTATCGATCCTAAGTATGAAAATGCGGGTGTTCCATTCTTTGTATTAGGTGCGATTTTAGAAACATGCAGTATGCTTTATTTATCAGTTCTTATATTTGGCGGTGTTGCTATTACTAATAAAGTAAAACATAACAAACGGTTAGCTTCATTATCAAATAGTTGTATTGGTGCAGTGTTCTTACTTTTTGGTGCCAAGCTGGCGTTAACTGCATAATCTTTTTTTAACTTAAAAAGCCACTTTTGAAAGTGGCTTTTTTTTGCTACAAATAAATGGCTATTTCAATAGATTATTTAATAACAACTTCTAGTATTGAGTTATATGTTCCTGTTTTAATCACTTTATTGATTTTCAAATCTGCTTGATCTAGTAAAGCAATAAATTCATCTTCTGTACGTTCACCTGATTCAGGAAATGCAGACATGCATAGAAGATCCATATATTTAGCCATATCAGGTACATTCTTTTTAAAAATAACCGGTTCAATAATAAGTATTTTTGAATTAGGCTTCATTGCGTTACGGAAGTTTTTAAAAAATTTAATGACGCTTTCATCATCCCAATCATGAATAATATATTTTATTAAATAAATATCAGATTCTGGATACTCTCCAAATAAATCACCTGATATTAATTTCCAGCGACTATCGTCATTTAATTCAGTCAATAACGTTCTTTCCAACACATGTGGCCTATCAAATAATTGTCCCTTCAGAGTCGGATTTTCTTTTAATACGTTTAATAACAGCCCACCCAATCCGCCAGCAATATCTGTGATAGTTATATCTTCAGGAAATTCGTAATGCTTAATAATAAAATAATTTTCTATCTTTGAAAGTGAGTTCATACCTGCTTGAAAATCATGATCATCTCTTACATTATCTTGCCAATATTGATAAAAAGGCATGCCATATAAGTTTTCAAAAGCGGGGTTGCCCTGAACTGACTCAATAACATCACCTACTGGGCGCCATAGCGTTTCATTTGTTAACATTAATACGGCATCACGCAAGCTATATTCATGGTCGCTTAATAAAAAGTATCCCGCAGGAGCAAGAGAATAGCGAGATCCTTCTGACTCAGAGAATATACCTTCAGAAGCTAACATTCTTAATATTCTATTTAAAACAACAGGGATAGAGTTTGTTTTTTCTGCAAGTTCATTAATATTCTTAGAACCTTCTTTTAATAAATCTGCGATATTTAATTTAGCAGCAACTCTTAATGCGGCAGGAATAGTAAAGCTTATTGCTTTTTTCATTACTGCCAGCGCATCAGCTTTGTTTTGTAAATTGAGTGCATAATTTTTCATATTAAATCCTGAAATTACAGAATAACTAAGAATTGACCTAAGTAAAAATTCAAAAAATCAAATAAAGTATAGACGGTAATTTAAATTTTATATTTTTTTATAACTTTTAATATGAAACTATAGTTTTTAAATGTGATGATATTTTTGATTGACTAACTTCTTCTAAAAAAACAATTAAACTCTTTTGCCAAATATTATCTTCTTTGTCTACGATAAAAGGTAGAAGGTTCAATTCAAAAAAAAGCAAGAAATAGAGTGCGTAATACACTTATCTTCACGTTATACTGACATAAATATTTTATTTAAATTAAGTTAAATTATGCACTTTCAGTATGGCGAAACAGAAATAAACACATTAAAAAAACGTGATAAGCGCTTAGCCAAACTCATTGAAAGAATAGGAGAAATTAAACGTCCATTAACACCTGATTTATTTACAGCATTAGTTAAAAACATTATTGAACAACAAATTTCGGTTTCTGCTACCATAACCGTTAATCAGCGGTTACTCAATTTATGTGACGGTATTTACACACCAGAACGTATCGCAAAATTATCAGAACAAGAGATACAACAGTGTGGAATGACTATGCGCAAAGCTAGTTATATTATCGGTATTGCTGACGCCGTTATTTCAGAAAGATTAGATTTAAATAAAATTCCTGAGATGACAGATAAAGAGGTTATCGATACTTTAATTCAACTAAAAGGTATAGGGGTTTGGACTGCAGAAATGCTATTAATTTCTTCGCTTAATCGGCCAGATATTTTAAGTTGGGGAGACTTGGCTATTCAACGTGGAATTATGCGTCTATATCGCCATAAAACATTAGATAAAGTACGCTTCGAACGTTACCGAAAACGCTATTCACCTTATGGCTCCACGGCATCGCTTTATCTATGGGCATTATCTAAAGAATCAGAGTGATTGAGCAATAAACGGAGTTCTTTATTCATTATGTTTGTCAATAATAGCCATAATCCCGCATTTAAAGGACTATCATAATGGAAAGTAAACATAATCAACTTATTGAGCGAGCCTGCCGTTTTATTGAAGAAAATAACGGTGACGTGTCGCTTACCTGTATTGCAGAGCATGTTATGGCAAGCCCATATCATTTCCATCGCTTATTTAAATCAACGATGGGGATCACACCAAAAGATTATGCTAATGCTTATCGTCAAAAATTAATAAAAAAAGCGTTAGTTCAAGATGGCAGTATTACAGATGCGATTTATCAATCAGGCTTCAATGCGAATAGCCGTTTCTATGAAAATGCAACAGCGATATTAGGAATGACGCCAACAAATTGGCGTACAGGTGGTAAGAATATTGCTATCTTTTTTGCTATCGCTCAGTGCTCTTTGGGAAGTATCCTTGTGGCGCAAAGTGAAAAGGGGATTTGTGCCATTATGTTGGGGGATGATGCAGAGCTGTTATTAGAAGATTTGCAAAAACAATTCCCTCATGCTGAATTAATTGGTGCCAATGAAGAGTTTGAGCAAGTCATTGCACAAGTCATCGGTTTTATTGAATTACCCAAACAACCCTTATCTTTACCTCTTGATATCCAAGGTACGGTATTTCAGCAAAAAGTTTGGCAGGCATTATTAGATATCCCTTTTGGTAGCACGATGACTTACCAAGAAATCGCCGACAAAATTGGAGCACCTAAGGCATATCGCGCTGTCGCTAATGCTTGTGCAGCTAATAAGCTAGCAGTTGCTATTCCATGTCATCGTGTTATTCGACAAAATGGTGAATTATCTGGTTATCGTTGGGGCATTGAACGTAAGGCTAAGTTGCTTCAGACGGAGGCTTTAAATAATACCCTTGCGGGTAAAAAAGAATAAAAAGTAGTTATTGCATGATAAGATAATCAGTAATTTATCAATAAATTTATGAGTCAATATTATGTCAGCAATACCAACAGAAATTACTTTTTTTGAACGTTTGATCCCTTCCATTCTTGAAGAAAAAAAAGTGATTACTATCAGAGATGAAAGTGAAAGTAATTACAAACCAGGAAGCATTGTTGAATTATTTGCTAATGAACATCGTACTCATTATGGAAAATTGAAAATCATAGCGGTATCTCCTTTACGTTATGATGATATCAATGAGTATCACGCACAACAGGAAGGCATGACACTTCCAGTGTTGAAAGCGCTTATCAAAGATATTTATCCGACAACGAAATCTTTATATCTTATTGAATATCAATTAGTAAGATAAGAATAAATAAAAAAGGATCACAGCGTGATCCTTTTTGCTTAAACAAAATCTTATCTATCTTAAATCAAATTAAGTGCTTGCTTTAGCTGGTTAATCTCTAATTTCCATTGTGCTTGCAAAGCAGGTTTTTGATGGTTAATTTTACGTGCTAAATCGGCCTCTAATTTTTCTTCTAGCTCAATTAACTTAAAGAGTTTTTCATCATCATCATCATCATGTGAAACTAATGGAACTGATGAGATATTCTGCAAATTATTGAGTTTATCCACTAGCAGAGTTTCTGGCATTTCTTCTTCAGCAATAAGCTGATAAATCGCTTCAATATCATGATGTTCTGTTAAAACACCATTATGAATATACCAAAAACGATTACAGCTATTTTCAATCAATTCCCTATCATGGCTAACTAATAAAACACCACCGGGAAATTGACTAATTTGTTCAGATAATGCCTTTTTGCCTTCCATATCAATATGGTTTGTTGGCTCATCCAACATTAATAAAGAATAGTTTGCTAAACTCAGGCCAACAAACAATAAACGCGCTCGTTCACCACCACTTAATGTACTCACTTTCTGCCCGTGGCGCGTATAAACAAAGCCAGCACTAATAAGCGCCATTTTTCTCTGTTCATCCGTTAATGGTGCAAAAGGTTTTAATGCATCAGAAAGGGTATCATTATCAACTAATTGAGCAATTTTTTGATCGTAATAACCCAATTCAACTCGGGGATGCAGCTTTATTGCATTTTGTTCATTTATCTCAACTAAACTAAGTGACCAAATCATTTTTAATAATGATGATTTACCTGTTCCATTAGCCCCAATTATTGCTACTCGATCACCACTTTTTATACGCTGATTTTCAACAGTATATAAAACGGGTGTATTTTCAGCAGGAATAACAGCAAGTTGATTTAATTCGCAGAGCCTATCAGCACGTAATGCCGTACCAGAAAACTGTAATACCCATTGATTTCCAGACGTCACTTCAGTTTGCTCATCTTTTAAACGAACAATATGCTTTTCCATCTGTTTAGCTTTACGAGATAAATTCTCGTTATCATAAACGTGCCCCCATATTGCGAGTTGTTTCGCACTTTGGGCTATTCTATCTATCTCTTTTTGTTGTGCATCATAGCGATGTTGTGCACTGATATCTTGCTCTTCTTGTGCAACTCGAGCTTGAGAGCAGGGTAACCGAAATATAGATAGCGATTTATCACGAATAATCCATGTGCAATTCGTTACGTTGTCTAATAACGTATTATCATGTGAAACTAGAATGAAGCTACCACGCCACTGTTTTAAAAATGTTTCCAACCATAAAATAGTGGGTAAATCGAGGTGGTTACTTGGTTCATCAAGTAATAATAAATCAGGCTCAATAATTAACGCTCTCGCTAATAATAAACGAGTGTGTTGACCACCACTTAATTGCGAAACAAGGAGATCTTTTTCGTGAAGTTTAAATCCCATTTCACTTAGCAATAATTCAGCTCGCCAGCCTTCAGATGATCTGTATTCTTCAGGTAATTTATGAAGTACAGCATCCATTAAAGTCATTGACTGTAATTCAGTGGGTAAGTGTTGTTCTATATACGCCATAACCGTTTGATTAGCGATAGAAATAACACCCGAACTTGGTGATAATTGATGTGAAAGTAATTTTAATAAAGTACTTTTCCCACAACCGTTATAACCAATTAAACCAATCTTCTCACCTTTAATCAGTGCTAAAGAAATATCGTTTAATAATAAACCGTGATTATTATGGAAAGACAGATTTTGTGTAGATAATAATGTGCTCATAGCTTACTCATTCTTTAGGCGTAAAAACGCCTTGGGCAATATCAAGCGATAACCCTGTAAGCTGAGGAGAGGTAATAGTTAACGTCGCTCAGGCAGGTTAACGCAGTAAATTACTGTGAAAGCCTGAGCTGTGGCGATTACCAAAGAAGTGTGAGTATTTAATAAGATCTCACAAAAACATAATTAGCCTCCTTCTCTAAGTTTAAAAGTTAATCGGTAGTGTGATTCTATCAAGATAGAGTTACGACATACAATCTTATAAAAGAGATAAAAGGTGTCATTTTGTGTGAAAACCCGCTATTTAAGCGGGTTTAAGATAATTATGAATAAATAAAGGATCGTTTTATCTACTCTAATTTTCAGGTTTTAACATGGTTGTTCTATTGTGTTGTAACAGGTAAGTACTTTCGTAGTTTTATCGCAATCAATAAAATAATGACGCTAATGACAATACTGATGATATTCGTATTTTGCCAACCGATGAGATAAAAGGCGACACCTCCCGTAATGCTTCCAACTGCACCAAAGAAGAAAATCAGAAAATCATTAGTTCCTTGTACTTTTGCTCGCTCATGAGGTAGGTAAGTATTGGATAATAAATGTGTTGAACTAATCAAATTTAGATTCCACGAAATTCCAACAAGAACAAAGCTGATAAAATAGTGATAAAAACTTATTCCCGTTAAATTAATCACTAATGCGATGATAAGTAAAATAATTGCAGAGAAAAAGAATTTCTTTACACCAAATCGATGGATCAGTTGACCTGTAATAAATGAAGGCGCAAACATTCCCAAAATATGGCATTGAAATACAAAAGCAATGGTGGCAAATTCAAATCCATTTTGCTTCATAGATAGCGGGATCGCAGCCATCATATAAACTAAAATACCATAACCACATGCACTTACTATTGTGACTAGAAATAACAGTGGCTGGCGATAAAGTTGCAAATAACTTCTGGATTTTTCCTTATGTGTTGCTACTAATTTAACTACTTTTTTTAATGGAATTTTCCACAACAGAATAAACGCTAAAATATAAATTACCGTAAGTGAAAGGAAAGGACCAATAAAAGAATAATTAGCAAAGAATTGACGAGTAACAACCGCTAAGGTAGGGCCAATAATAGCAGCAATAATACCGCCACTCATGACTAATCCAATCGCTTTTGCGTGCATATTAGGGGGTGTTTCTTCAATAGCCGCAAATCGATATTGTTGTGCTGTACCAATCGCAACACCCGTAAATAATGTGCCTACCGAAAATAAAATTAAATTTTGATAATATATTCCAGCAATAGCAAATAAAGCACCAATTAAACCGGCAAGATTACCAATAATAAAGCCCGCTTTACGTGAATATTTCATCATAAAGTAGGCCATAGGAATGGTGGCTGAAATAATACCAATATATTGGCTTAATAATGGAACTGTTGAATAAATAGGATCTTTAGCAAGTTGTTCACCAATAACAACGGCGACAGAAAGGACTAATGCATTGCCTGTAATAAAAAGTGCTAAAGAAAATGCCAACCACCAAACTGATTTAGGCATAAAAGGTCTCCACTGATACAAATAAAGAAAGAATTTGTATCATACAACTTGAAGTTAACTTCAAGTCAATAGAAAGGCAGTTTGATCAAGATTGTTTTTAATATATTGTTTTTATTATTAAAAATGAAAATTGTGTCGATTATTCAAGCAGTCGTTTCTTATTCTTTTCTAAACTTAATGCGAGATCATCTTGAAAATGCTTGCACTGAAAGTGATTCTTTTCAGGACAAAATAAAATATGCTCTAATCCATCTCGTAACTGAATTAATTCACTAATTTTAATATCAATTTCTTCAATTTTTGAGCGCACCATATTTCTATCAATTTCAGGTACTTTTTGATTAAGACTCAGTTGGGCTATTTCATCTAAAGAAAAATGAGCTTGTTGTGCCAAAGAGATTAACGCTAAACGAGTCAGAACATCTCTATGATATACGCGCTTAAGTCCTTTGCGACCTATCGAATGAATAAGCCCTTTTTTCTCATAATAACGGATCGCGGAAGAGGCGAGTCCCGTTGCTTTTGCAACTTCAGTAATATCCATCTCAATCGGTTGTTTTATATCAGTCATGGCATTACTCTTTTTCTATAGCATGGTCATCGTTAGAGAAACTCTATAACTTGAAATAGTGATGTTTTAACACTCTAAATCATAGAATTTCATCATTTTATCGTAATTTTTCGCAGATAAGAACTATCCACCTACATTGGGAGTTTTTATCATGATATATTGCTACCTATTCGCTATAGCTGTCCTATAAAAGGTTAGAAAATGAGTAAATTAAGAGTCGCTATTATTTTTGGTGGTAAATCCACAGAACATCAAGTTTCATTACAGTCAGCAAAAAACATTATTAATGAATTAGATCGAACGAAATTCGACCTTTGCTTAATCGGTATTAATGAACAAGGTCAGTGGCATGAATATTCAGAAACTGATTATTTACTAAATAGCGATAATCCTAAAACTATTTCATTAAGCAAACCTTTAAGAGCGGTTGCTATTATTCCTGGTAGTGTAAAAAACCAATTTATTTCACTTGAAGATGGCCAGGCATTACCTCAAATTGATGTTGTATTCCCAATTGTCCATGGTGCGTACGGTGAAGATGGAACACTCCAAGGCTTATTACACATGATTGATATGCCTTATGTAGGACCAAATATCATGAGTTCAGCTGCTTGTATGGACAAAGATATTACTAAACGCCTACTTGATGGTGCCGGATTAGCGGTTGCGCCATTTATTACTATTATGGCGCATCAAATTAATGATATTCCTTACAACGAAATGGTTCGTCAATTAGGACTTCCTTTATTTATTAAGCCTGCAAACCTAGGTTCTTCTGTAGGAATTAGCAAAGTTAATAATGAAGAAGAATTCAACGCTGCATTAGCAATGGCTTTTGAATACGATCTTAAAGTGATTGTTGAAAGTGCTATTGTAGGTCGTGAAATAGAGTGTGCTGTTTTAGGTAATGAGGATCCAGAAGTTAGCCCTTGTGGTGAAATCGTATTAAACGATGCTTTCTATGCCTATAATACAAAATATATCGATGAAGACGGTGCTAGAGTCGTTGTCCCTGCGGTAATGGAAGAAAATACGAGTGTGAATATTCGCCAAGTTGCATTAAAAGCATACCGTGTTCTTAATTGCTTAGGTATGGCTCGTGTAGATGTGTTCTTAACTCAAGATAATCGTGTTGTGATCAATGAAATAAACACACTACCTGGTTTTACCAATATTAGTATGTATCCAAAATTATGGCAGAGTGCAGGTTTAGGCTATCAATCATTAATTACTAAATTAATTGAGTTAGCACTAGATCACCATAGAAAAACGGCTGTTTTAAAAACGAAGTGTGAACTTTAATTGATGTATAAAAAGTGAGAGCTTGATGAAAATTACACACCTTGATCATTTGGTATTAACGGTTGCTGATATTCAGATGACCTGTGATTTTTATCACCGCGTATTAGGCTTTAACGTTATTACGTTTAAAGAAGGACGCAAAGCACTCACTTTTGGTTCTCAAAAAATAAATCTTCATCAATTAGGAAAGGAATTTCTTCCCAAAGCAGCAAAACCAACCGCCGGTTCGGCTGATTTGTGTTTTTTAACACAAACACCGTTATCAGAGATTATTGAGCATTTAAATCAGCAAGGTGTAGAGATAGAAGAAGGGCCAGTTCCTAGAACGGGTGCAACTGGCGCTATTATGTCGGTTTATTTACGTGATCCTGATAATAACTTGCTTGAAGTTGCCAATTTAATTGAAGAATAAAACACGCGAAATAACCCTATTTAGCGTGTTTTTTAGTTTTTTAAAGCAAGCTTTAATTAAGCATATTTTCTTGAGCCAGCGACACAAAAAATAACACCAATGGTGACTAACAACATCAATAAATTGACAGATTCATGAAGTAATACAGCGGCTAAACCTAAGCCAAAGAATGGTTGTAATAATTGAAGTTGTCCTACTGCCGCGATCCCACCTTGTGATAATCCTTTGTACCAAAATATAAAGCCAATCAACATACTAAAAAGCGAGACATAGCCTAAGCCTACCCATGCTGAAACACTAATATTACAAATATCTGTTGCAACCGCTGAGCCTTATGCCACAACGACCAATATCCCTCATGCAATTCGTATTGCACTAGCTTCAATTGATATTAATTTATTGCGTGATGCATTAATAAAAATCAGAGAAATCATTGAGTATCAAATTGATTTATAATATATTTTTACACTTTAACGCCTAAGGAGAAACTCTCATTTAGGCGTTATTTACATTTTATTTTAAATTTGTATTCCTATTTTCACATTTAAAATCAATGTAATCAGAAGATATTGTCGTCTCTTCAGTGATCCACGATGTTAAGTAATTTAAAGCATCTGGGGAATAACTATCTTGTCCTTGATAAATGAAAAGCATCTGCTTCCACCAAGGCCATTGATTATCTAACTGGTAATTAAAGAAAGGCGCTTTTAATAAACCATGAGAAGCATTGGGGAATAGGGTGACTGTTTTATCTACATGATTTCCTAATAGTGTTCTATATAAACATGCGTTTTTTGGAGCATCGACATTAAGATCTAACTCACCAAACATAGCCAGTACCCGCCCATTCATGTGCGGTAAATATTGAGATGAATCACTTAAATAGTTTTGAACAACAAAATAGAAACGATCGTCAGACATATCTCCTTGCGCTGAAATATCATGGTTACCATTAATACCAAACACACGATCATTTTGTTGCAGTTGCTCTGAGACTCTTCGAGAAATTTCATTATCATCAATATTGTCGGCTTTTAAACGTACTTGCTGATAATAAACGCCTTGAGCTCGCCAATTCACAGCTCCACCAATAATAACGGAAAAATCAGGTTTAGATTGCGTCGCTGCAATAGGGATAACCCATCCAGCCTGTGAAAATCCTAAATAACCAACTTTAATATCTGTATGAGTAAATTTTTTTTGAATAATTTTTAATGCTATTTGTGCTTCATCTGCTCTATCTTGCATAGATTGAAGCAACCAATTTCCTTGGCTCTCTCCTACACCGGCTTTATCCCATGTATACACACCAATGCCAGAATCCAGCAAGCTATTAATTAATGGCAAATATCCACTATTTGAAAAGCGATCTTGAGCACCATCACCATGAACAAAAATAGCAACTGCTTTTATATTATTCTGATTAGGTAAAATTAATGTTCCAGATAAAGTATCTGTTTTAGAAGTAAAATTAATCGGGGTTATCGCTAAGGCATGATCATCCAATTCAAAATCAGAATACTGGCCACGACTAATGATGATCACAAAAAGAAGTACAATAAATCCTAAATAAAACCAAATTGATTTGAAACATTTTTTCATATCTTGAAAAATCCACTATGGGTGTAGACCCGTGAGTAATATAAATAAATCATTTATGTCTCTATTTCATATAATATGTACCAATTAGACTGGTTAGTCTAATTAATTAAAATGATTTTATTAAAATTTGCTTAAATAGAAACTGGTAAGACGAGTTACTTATTAAAGTAAAATTGATTAGATATTTTCAATAAACGTGATTCACTACAAAAAAACAAACAATAGAATATAACTACTGTTTTACTTAGTTTTTTTACAAATGACATTTATTGTTAAAGAAAAGAGATATTGAGTTATCATTTTTTTAAATTTTTATTAAATAGATATTCTCTCTAAACAAAATATCAGTATAATTACTCAAGGTTAAATATTGTTGTCTAAATCGGATTATCTAAAATAGAGTATTTTTGCGTTATCTTCACGTAATTGTCATGTAAGAAATATTGCTAAAATGATAAATGGCTTACTTTGTTTTTATCTTTTAAATTAAGTAGTAAAGGAATGAAGTAAATATCTTTAGCGATATTTTTAATCAAAAAACGGACGGTGTGATGAAAAAACTTATCCTATTCGGTGCAATATCTGGCGGTATACTATTTTGGTCTATACATTTACAAGCAGATAATTTTGATTGTCGAAATGCGGCAACTCAAACTGAAATTAATCAATGTGTACATCAAGATTTTCAGCAAAAAGATGAAGAACTTAACCATATTTATCAACAATATTACGCTAAATTAGACGGTGATCGAAAAGATCAGCTTAAACAAGCCCAGTTGGTTTGGATTAATTTTAGAGACCTCTCTTGCCAATATGAAGCTGACTATTATCAAGGTGGTAGTTTAGCACCAATGGTATATAGCAGTTGTTTAAAAGATAAAACAAAAGAAAGAATTAGCGACCTTAAAAATTATATTGCTCTATATTAAAGAAAAATGTTCAATCTAAAAAAATATAACCACTAAAAATATATTCTTTTTATAATAGTCAAATAAGTATAGTGGTTATCATGAAAATAGTTTATAAATGATATAAATGTAAATTTTGTATTATTTTGAAACATAAAACCCCTTGACTAATCACTGTTACAAAGTAGTCTGATGTGCAAGTAATAAGCAAAAAAAGAAGTGAATTCAATGAAGAATATATTAAAACTTGGGCTAGGATTACTTTTTTTATCGTTGCCATTTGCTTCAACAGCAGTAGATATTAAACTTGAATATGGAGTAAATCTTATCGATTTTAATGGTGATGGTGTTCCTGATGTTGTCGTTAAATCTAGACGAGCATTAAATGATTCAACCTCTGTTGATCTGGCAACGGTTTATATCAAAGGAAGTGATCAAAAGGTTTATATTGTTCCGTCCATATATGCTAATGCTTTGAGTCTTTTTAACAATAAGATTAAAGGTACAGATATCACCATCTCTGATTTCAAATTTATTGAGAAAAAAAATCACGTTGTATTGTTAAGTGCTGAAAAAGTAGGAAACAACCTACAAAAAGCCACTCCAATCCGCTTTTCAAGTTATTCTATTTTAGAAAATAAAAAAGGTGATGAAATTCAATTTAAATGGCAATTTAATAGCTATTGTGTAACTGAATCATCTTATCTTAGTGTAGAAGATGCGTATTCTGATAATTGTATAAAAAAAATTATTAATGAATAAATCTACAATTAAATAACAAACACATCATATTATGATGTGTTGTTTTTTGTTTTATAAAACAACACATTGTGTAAATATAAATAATATTCCTTTCTTTATATGCATTGGGTACTTGTATCATTTCTTGTTCCTTGTTATTAATCTACTGTTAGGATATTTCTTAATCAAAATGATTTTTATGGCGCTGTTTTATCAAAGTCTGTTTAAGAGGAAGATATGAAGGAAATTATTACAGGTTTACTTCTAGCCTCAATATCACTATTTACTGTATCTTGCTCACAAGAAGATACACATAAAGTAAAAGTGGCAATTAATACAGGGCCTGATCAAGTGATTTGGGATGAAGTAATTCGTTTAGCGAAATTAACTGAAGGGTTAGATGTTGAGATTGTTGCTTTTAATGATTATGTTCAGCCTAATAAGGCATTGAACGATAAAGAAGTTGATGCGAATGTATTTCAATCAATTCCTTATCTTCAAGCTCAAATAAAAGAACATGGCTACCAATTTCATATTGCCAGCAAAACGTATATCTTTCCTTTAGCCGCATACTCTAAAAAAATTAGCGATATAAATGAATTAAAGTCTGGTGATGTCGTTGCAATTTCAAATGAAGTCAGCATGAAAGGGCGTGCCCTTTTATTACTCGCAGAAAATCATCTCATTACTCTTAATGATGATGTTGGTTTCACGCCAACAGTAGATGACATTATCTATAACGCAAAAGAAATCACTTTTGTTGAAGTCGACACACCTAAGCTGACTGAAGCATTAAATGATCCAAATATCACAATGGCTATAATCAACAATAATTTTTCATCTCAAGTTGGGCTCATTGCGACTCGTGATGGGCTGATCTTAGAAACTAAAAATTCACCTTATGCTAATGTTGTTGTTACGCGTGAAGATAACAAAAATGATGAAAATATAAAAAAACTGGTTTCAGTTCTGCATTCAAGACAAATCGAGTTAAAATTCAAAGAAATGTATAAAGGTGATGCGGTAAGAGCTTGGTAACCGCCCTTAACTTAAAGGTAAAAAGAGGCACTCATTCTTTTTATCTTTAAGTTTATCCTACTGTTTTTTCCTTCTTTTTAACTAGAATAATCAACTTTTATCTAGTCAAATCACCTTGATTAAATATCACTCAACAAATAGAACCTTTTATTTAACGTTATTTTTATGTTTAAACGCGTTATGTTTATATAACTACTGGTTTTTATTCTATATAAAACATTCTAACAACATGAATTTTTTTCAGTATGATAAAGATCCTTCATTAAACATAAGAAATAAAAAAATGACTGACTCTCAACTGAAAAAACAATATATCGGCGAGCATAAACTCTCACCAGAAACACTAATGATGAGTTATGGCTATGATCCATTACTCTCTGAAGGCTCAGTTAAACCACCTGTATTTTTAACATCCACCTTTATTTTTAAAAGTGCTGAAGAGGGTAAAGCTTTTTTTGATACCGTAAGTGGTAGAAAACCTTTACCAGAAGGTGAAAAAGCCGGTTTAGTTTATTCTCGCTTTAATCAACCTAATAGTGAAATTGTTGAAGACAGACTGGCGGTTTATGAAAATACGCAATCTTGTGTATTATTTTCATCAGGAATGTCCGCAATTACCACAACATTAATGGCATTAACGCAGCCCGGTGATGTTATTTTACATTCACAGCCACTTTATGGCGGAACTGAAACGTTAATTGCCAAAACACTTGCTAAATTTGGGATCCAAGCCACACCATTTACTGATGGGCTAAACCGTTCACTTATTCAAGAACAAGCAGATAAAGCCTGTCAAAAAGGGCGTGTATCCGTTATTTTTGCAGAAACTCCCGCAAACCCAACTAATTCATTAGTCGATATTGAAGCATTAAAAAACGTTGCTGATCAATTAGAAAAAGTGCAAGGCTATCGTCCTATTATTGTCTGCGATAACACATTACTTGGCCCTGTATATCAACATCCGATAGAACAAGGTGCTGATATCTCAGTCTATTCTTTAACTAAATATGTTGGTGGGCATTCAGATTTAGTCGCTGGTGCCGCAATGGGCTCTCGTGAACTTATTAATCAAATCAGATTATTAAGAGGAGCAATAGGGACACAACTGGATCCGCATTCTTGCTGGATGCTAGGCCGTTCTTTAGAAACGTTACAAATTAGAATGGAAAAAGCCAATCAGAATGCATTATTAGTTGCAGAGTTTCTGCGTGATCATGAAAAAGTAAAAACAATTCATTATTTACCTTTTGCTGATAAAAATTCTGTTGAAGCCCAGCTTTTTGCTAAACAATGTACAGGTGCGGGATCAACTTTCTCATTTGATATTGTAGGTGGAGAAAGTGAAGCTTTCCGTTTTCTTAATGCAATGAAAATTTTTAAACTTGCAGTAAGTCTGGGGGGAACGGAATCTCTAGCATGTCATCCAGGTTCAACAACGCATTCGGGTGTACCAATAACATTACGACATAGCATTGGCATTCAAGACACCACTATTCGTTTATCTATTGGGATAGAAAATCCACAAGATTTAATTGCTGATTTATCCCAAGCATTAGCAAGTGCTTAATTAAATTGCCCTGTTAATATTAAAAAACACCAGATAATGTGAATTTCACACTCTGGTGTTTTGTTTTAATAGACTTGTTTTTGGATTTCAATCCACTCATCTTTAGTTAAGCGGCAAATATTTTCAATTTTCACTTCATCTAAAAATTCTGCGTACTGTTCTTCAATGACGTGATGGAATTTAAATCCACATTTTTCTTGTGTTTTTTGTGATTTCTCATTATCAGCGAAATAGCCACACCATAAATTATCTAATTCCAGTGTTTCAAAGCTATACCGACTGATTTCTTTTACGGCTTCTGGTATTAAACCTTTGCCCCAAAATGGAACACCAATCCAATAAGAAACTTCAGCATCATTATCCCCAATAGGGAAATTACTCTCATTTGCGAAAGATAATCCAACTAAGCCTATGACAAGATCATCATCAATTAACGTAACGGCATAAACATCATCACGCATAAATATAGTACGAATAATTTCGGCACTTTCTTCAACACTTCTATGCACTGGCCAACCTGCAATTGGGCCAACGCGTTCATCTTTTGCATATTGATACAAACTTGACGCATCAGAAAGTTTCCATGGTCGTAATATAAGTCTCTCTGTTTTTAATATTTTCATTTCAATAACTTCTCTTAGTTTTCAAATATTCTGCAAATTATCTTACGTCTTTAAGATGTATGTATTCTAAAGAAAACAACTAAAAAACCGAATGTCATAAAAGAGGTAAAATCGGTACTTTTGACAACTAAATGAGAGGGGATACTTGTTATTACGTTCAATATCGTCAAATATAAAAACATAAAGTGGGTTAAGTCAGGAGCAAAAGAGGTAATGGATTTATGCTGAACCAAGTATTGTCACAACTTAATACTTCACCGCAATATGCCATTATGGGTGAAAGTAATATGATGAATGAAATAGGTTATCCTTTACCATTATCCTATATCGTAGTCATGATTTGCTTAGAAGGGAGGGCGGTAATCAATATTAGTTTTCAAAAACAGGTGATCAAAGCGAATGATATTCTTATTTTAGGCGATGATATGATGGCGGTTTTGAGTCGAAAATCAGCGAATTTTCGCTTATTCTATTGTTTTCTCGATAAATCTTTTGCTTCAGAAATTGCTTATTCTCTTTCAAATACTTTATTTGCTTTTCTCCATGACAACCCTATTTGCCATCCACATAAAGAACAATATGAAGCCTTAAATAGATGGATTCAACAATTAACACATATAGATAGCAGTTATTCTGAACACAGAAAATTAATGTTAAAAAACCACTTACAAAATCTCTTTTTTGCTATTACTGAATCAATACCCGCTCATTTCTCTATCGCCAAAAAAGAATTTAGTCGTAAAGAAAAGCTCTGCTGGCAGTTTTGGGAATTGATTGGCAAGCATTGTTTAGCACATAGGGAGGTGGTTTTTTATGCAAATCAGCTTAACATTACACCGTTTTATTTATCTCAAATAACAAAGCAATTCTTTAATGATGCGCCTAAAGCTTTGATTAATCGTCAAGTTATCCTTGAAATAAAGGCGTTATTAATGCGCACTTCGCTGTCGGTAAATGAATTATCAGTGAAGCTCCATTTTGATGATCCCTCTTATTTATGCCGATACTTTAAAAGAGAAACGGGTAATTCTTTATCTGGTTACCGTAAACAACACCAACGACAATAAAACTATTATTTAATTCATTGTTAAATAACAATTTTATTTATTTGCCAATGTTGACTAAAATCATCTAATTGGCAAATAAATCGCTCTTGAGCCACAAATACGATAATTCCTTGTAATTAATTTCTGCTAATTTCAAAAGCATAAGAAAAAAGATCAACAACAAAGGTAATTATTGTGAGTCATAAACTGCACCCTTATATCACAACAGATGCTAACCAAGCTGTTGCTTCTATCGCTTATCGCTTAAATGAAGTTATTGCTATTTATCCCATAACACCTAGCTCGACGATGGCGGAATATGCTGATCGTTGGGCAGTTGCTCACCAGCCCAATCTTTGGGGGGATATACCTCGATTAATGGAAATGCAATCCGAAGGCGGTGCGATAGCAACGGTTCATGGTGCATTACAAACAGGTGCGTTAGCCACCACATTTACCTCATCTCAGGGATTATTATTAATGATCCCATCACTTTATAAAATAGCAGGGGAATTAACGCCTTTTGTATTGCATGTCGCTGCACGTACTGTCGCAACACATGCTTTGTCTATTTTTGGTGATCATTCGGATGTAATGGCAATACGACAAACGGGCTGTGCGCTACTTTGTGCCAATAGTGTGCAAGAAGCGCAAGACTTTGCGGTGATTGCGCAGATAGCAACGCTCAATAGCCGTATTCCATTTGTTCATTTTTTTGATGGATTTAGAACATCACATGAAATGAATAAAATAATGTCTATTTCTGATGATGAACTCAAACAGCTTATTCCATATTCTGCGATTGAAGCTCATCGCCAACGTGCATTATCGCCAGAATCGCCTGTGATAAGAGGAACTTCCGCCAATCCTGATACTTATTTTCAAGCTAGAGAAGCCTCGAACCCTTGGTATAACAGTGGTTATCAACATGTTGAAGAGGCAATGAATTTATTTGCCAAAGTGACTGGGCGTACTTATCAGCCATTTGAATATTATGGGCACCCTCAAGCTACACGAATTATTGTTCTAATGGGTTCAGCCGCGGGTCCTTGTAAAGAAGTTATTGATATGCTCAATACGCAAGGCGAGAAACTCGGCTTACTTTGTGTACACCTTTATCGCCCATTTTCGGCGTGTCATTTTCTTGATGCTATTCCAAATTCAGTTGAGTCTATTGCTGTTCTTGATAGAACTAAAGAGCCAGGCGCACAGGCTGAACCTCTCTATCTTGATGTTATTACGGCATTTGCCGAAGCCTATCATCAAGGTGAACGTGAAATATTGCCTCTGACTATTTCTGGTCGTTATGGATTATCTTCAAAAGAATTCGATCCAGATTGTGTTATGGCTGTGTTTAAAGAATTACAGCAATCTAAACCTAAACGTCGGTTCACTGTTGGTATTTATGATGATGTAACACATTTATCAATTATGCCTATGGATGCCAAATTACCTGAACATCATAAACTTAGCGCACTCTTTTATGGATTAGGTAGTGATGGTTCTGTTTCTGCGACTAAGAATAATATTAATATTATTGGTAGCAACACACCGTTATATGCCCAAGGCTATTTTGTTTATGACTCAAAAAAAGCGGGTGGATTAACTGTTTCTCATTTAAGGATCAGTCAAACGCCTATTAACTCAACTTACCTCATTAAACAGGCTGATTTTATTGGTTGTCACCAATGGCAGTTTATTGATAAATACCAAATTGTTGAGAAATTAAAAGTAGGGGGCACACTTCTATTAAATACCCCTTATTCAGCGCCAACCGTTTGGGCTAAATTACCGCAAGAAGTTCAAGCGCTACTTATTGAAAAAGAAGCGCGCATCTATGTTATTAATGCTTATAAGATTGCGCGTGAATGCCAATTAGGCGCACGAATTAATACCATAATGCAAACAGCATTTTTCCACTTAACATCTCTTTTCCCTGCCGAAAAGATAAATGATTATCTGCATAAGACAATTATTAAAAGTTATCAAAATAAAGGCGAAGCATTGGTCAATGCGAACTTAATGGCGATTTCACAAACATTGTCTGCATTAGAGCGCGTTCCTGTTGGGGCTGTATTAACCGAAAGTCCTTATAAATCCCCGATTGTCGCTGATAATGCGCCTGATTTTGTCAAAACAGTCACCGCCATAATGATAGCAGGGCTTGGTGATAGTTTACCTGTTTCGGCATTTCCACCTGATGGCACATGGCCAACTGGCACAACACAATGGGAAAAACGTAATATTGCTGAATTTATTCCTGTCTGGAAACCGTCTTTATGTACACAGTGCAACTATTGCGTTGCCGCTTGTCCTCATGCTGCTATTCGCGCTAAAGTGACCAAGCCTAGCCTGTTAGAAAATGCACCAATAACCCTTGAAAAACTTCCTGTAAAATCTCGTGAAATGAAAGGGTTAGACTATATTTTACAAGTTGCACCTGAAGATTGTACTGGCTGTAACTTATGCTATGAAGTTTGCCCAGCCAAAGACAGACAAGATCCAAACATCAGGGCGATCAATATGATTGAAAAGCTTGGTGTATTAGAACAAGAAAAACAAAACTTCAATTTCTTCAATCAATTACCTGATTTACATCCTTCTGAATTAGAAAAAATAGATATCAGGACATCACAATTAATTACGCCACTATTTGAATATTCAGGTGCATGTTCTGGCTGTGGTGAAACCGCCTATATTAAATTATTAACTCAGCTTTATGGCGATGAATTATTAATTGCAAATGCCACAGGGTGTTCATCTATTTACGGTGGTAATCTCCCAACCACACCCTATACCACAAACAGAGAAGGCAGAGGGCCTGCTTGGGCTAACTCCTTGTTTGAAGATAATGCCGAATTTGGTCTAGGTTTTCGTCTCACCTTAGATCAGCATAAAAAACGTGTTGAGCGCTTATTAAATCGATTTGCAACAGAAATACCCGCTTCACTTTATCAAACGTTGACTGATACGAATAATTCTAATCAGGATAAACGCAATGGAATTAATGAGTTATCCACCTTATTAGGTCACAGTAGTGATCCACTAGCCAAAGAGTTACTCCATGATGCGCACTATTTAATGCAAAAATCTGTATGGATGGTTGGCGGTGACGGTTGGGCTTATGATATTGGTTTTGGCGGACTTGATCATGTATTGAGTAGCGGTGAAAACGTTAATGTACTGGTGTTAGATACACAATGTTATTCCAATACTGGTGGACAACAATCTAAAGCAACCCCAATGGGCGCTATTACTAAATTTGGTGAGGATGGAAAAAATAAAGCTCGCAAAGATTTGGGTATCACCATGATGATGTATGGCAACATTTATGTTGCTCAAATCGCTATTGGTGCTCAAATGAACCAAACTATTAAAGCCATTCAAGAAGCGGAGGCCTATCAAGGACCTTCACTGATTATTGCTTATAGTCCTTGTGAAGAGCATGGTTATGACTTGGCCTTTAGCTATGAACAAATGAAGCAACTGACTGCATCAGGTTTCTGGCCTCTCTATCGATTTGATCCTCGCCGTGAACAAGAGGGCAAAAATCCGTTAACGCTAGATTCAAGAGCTCCTAACCAAGTCGCTTCTGCGGTGTTAAATAAAGAGCAACGTTTTAGTCGACTATTTAAAATCTATCCTGATAAAGCAATGGCATTAGCGAATCAAGCACAACGTAATATTGAAAAGAAATATGCTTTACTTAATCTATTGGCAGAAAAAAGCATAAAGTCAGAGACTGAATAAACTATAAATCCCACTCGGCTAAAAATCATAACCACTCGTAAGATGGGGGGTTATGATTTTATTAATACCTAATATATTAAACAGATATCATTTTATTTCGGCTGGCATTCATACCTTGGATCATACAAAACCAAGCCAATGCAGAAACCACCATTAAAATAGCGAATAAAGAGGCGGGCGGAAATGCAGTTAAAATAAAACCACTGGCAAGTGGATTAAGTGCCGCATCTAACCAACCGAGTGACTGTGCAGAGAAATAACTTGCTTTCATTCCTAACGGTGCAATGTTATCAATCATCATATACTCGCCTGGTGCATAAATTAATTCACCAAAGGTAAACACAGCGATAGCTAGTGCCCAAAAGATTAAATTGTCACCAGCAAACATAAAGCCAAGTAAGCCTGTCATAAAAAATAACGTACCTAATGTCATTAATTTACGTAGCCTTTCTGCGGTAACATGTTTACCCACTATATATTGTAAAGAGACTACAATGGCAGCGTTTACAGGTAATACCACGGCGATAACAGACTCTGCTAATTTTGCATCGTAAACCACTAAAATATATTGCGAAATACATGAGGCAAAAGAGCCAAACGTTAATGTACCGAAAAAAGTTGAGAGTACAAACCAACTTAATGCTCTATCTTTTAGCATTATTTTCGGATCCCATTTCACACTATTTTCTTCATCTGTATTCACCGCTTTTGAGCGTTGAACAAAAACTTGGATCATAAATAGTGGAAATGTTGCCGAAATAGCCGCAAGCCAGAAAGGTAATTGTGTTCCATACATTAATAATAAGGTGCCGATAGGGGGCCCCACCGTCCATCCCATATTGATAAAGGTATAGTTTAGAGAGAATATTTTAGGTTTTGCTGAAACTGATAAGGTTTCGGCAAAATACGCTTTTAATACGGTTGAAAACACTAAATAAGAGCAGTTAATCACAGAAAAAAAGATAACGACTAAAATAGTGCTATGAACAAGAGGGATTGCAGCAAATCCAAAAATAAACGTTAGAATTGCAAGGATCATATAACGTTTTTTCTCAAATTTATCAGCAAGCATGCCAAAGCCAAGGCTGAAGAAAATCCCCGTTGTTAATGCAATAGACATGGCAATACCAATATCATCGACAGGTAATTGATACTCCCTCGACAAATAGATAGCCATAAACGGTAATGTTGCACCTCTTCCTATTGTAAGAAGAAGTGATGAAAATAGCAGTGCAGCTGTTGAGCGTGTTTTTTTTGAGAACATATTATCTTTATTCTAATTATTTGTATTTTATGGCGTGTTTTATAATTCGTACGATTTTTTACGGGTGAAAAAAAGAACAAATTCGCACTGTATATTAATACATAACTTAGTAATTACTGTATAGCTTAAAGTCAGAAAAAAAGCTCTTTTTGATCTTATCTTTTTTCTTGCTGATCTTGTTGTAATGTTCAATTATCCCATTTTTGATAATAGTGTTTATCAAATTCCAATCTATTAACACATTGTTATTTTTTCTAAACTGAGCCAATCATTGTTTTATTTACTGAATTAAATCTGAGGTCGTTATGTCTTTTATTCATCTTGAATTTGAAAAACCTATTGTTGAATTAGACGAAAAAATAGATGCATTGCTCACCTTTAAGCAATCTCAAGATGAACCAACAGGTATTAATTTAGATGAAGAAATCGCACGTTTAAGGCAAAAAAGCCTTTCGCTGACAAAATCTATTTTTACTGATTTAGGTGCTTGGGAAATTGTGCAACTCGCTCGTCACCCAATGCGTCCATATACCCTTGACTATATTAAAGCGGTTTTTACTGATTTTCAGGAGTTGGCGGGTGATAGAGCTTATGCCGATGATAAAGCGATTGTTGCGGGTTTAGCGCGTTTAGACAAAATGCCAGTTATGGTGATTGGGCAGCAAAAAGGGCGTGATACAAAAGAGAAAATTCTTCGCAATTTTGGTATGCCGTCACCAGAAGGTTATAGAAAAGCATTACGTTTAATGAAAATGGCGGAGCGCTTTCATCTACCCGTAATTATTTTTATTGATTCTGCGGGAGCGTACCCTGGTGTTGGTGCTGAAGAGCGCGGACAAGCTGAAGCTATCGCACGTAATATTCTTGAAATGTCACGATTAAAAACACCTATTATTTGCACTATTACTGGTGAAGGATTTTCTGGAGGTGCGCTAGCTATTGGTGTTGGTGATAAAGTTAATATGCTGCAATACAGTACTTATGCAGCAATTTCACCAGAAGGCTGTGCATCTATTCTGTGGAAAAGTTCTGATAAAGCGCCAATTGCGGCAGAAACCATGGGAATGACAGCACCTAAATTACAATCATTAGGTATTATCGACGCCATTATTCCAGAGCCATTAGGTGGAGCTCATCGAGATCATCAACAAGCTGCCGAATTTCTTAAACAACAGTTATTAACTGACTTAGCCTTATTAAAAAGCTATTCAACCGAAGAACTTTTAGATAAACGCTATCAAAAACTCATGTCTCATGGTTACTGTTAATTATTAACGAGTGAAAAGAAAATGAATGATACACTGCCTATATTGAGTAATAGAAATACAGTAGGCAGTGAATTATTTATGCAAATCGATCTTAATTTATTACGTATTTTTTCTGCCGTAGCAGAGCAAGGGCAATTTGCAGCAGCAGCTCGGCTATTATCTATGCCTACCTCAAATATCAGTCGTGCAATTAAACAGCTTGAACAGCAACTCAATTGTAAACTTATTGATAGAACAACTCGAAAAATGCGCCTTACTGAACAAGGCAAAATACTCTATCAGCAAGGAATAAAAACCTTAACTGAATTAGACAATGTTGTAAGCAATATCACTAGTGATGGACCATTAACGGGTACTTTCCGTTTAACTATTCCGAGTGAATATGGCAGTGAGCTACTTGGTGATATTTTGGCTGATTTTGCTGCACTTCATCCTAATTTACTTATTCAATGTGATACCCAACTAATGCCAAGAAATATCATCGATGATGATATTGATTTACTGTTAACTTTTCATCGTGGAAATTTAGCGGATAGTAGCTATCACTCACGCTTAATTAAATCATGGCGCAGTATTGTTGTGGCATCTAATGAATTATTAGAAAAAACAGGAATACCCACACATATTGAACAATTAAGCAAAATGCCTTGTATTTCTAGCTTAAGCGCACTAGAAGGGCAACCTTGGATATTTATGGATGAAGATAAAAAGCCAATCAGAGTAACCATTAATAGTAATTATCGAGTAAACAGTGCCATATTAGCAAAATCAGCAGTATTAAAAGGATTGGGATTTGCTATTTTAGCTGAGCATTGCTGCCTTGATATGATTAAAGAAGGGAAGTTACGAGCTATCGAGTTTCCTCAACAACCCGCAACGATTAACTTAGTGGCAATATATGCAACTCGTAGCACACTCTCACGTAGGGGTCGTCTCAGAATTCGGAAAATAAAGCACGCTAAGGCGTAGTCACCCCGTGACTCCCCCGCGCCGATGCAGC